>DATDBJ010000023.1:0-6404 GCA_036524895.1 Saccharimonadales bacterium (SeqCode) | reverse complement strand
TTTAAGAAAAATGAAGTTAAGGTGCTTGTAGCTACCGACGTTGCTGCTCGTGGCATCGACGTAGCCGATGTCAGCCACGTCATCAACTACTCAACGCCACAGAACTACGAAACATACATTCACCGCATCGGCCGCGCTGGCCGGGCGGGCAACATCGGCTACGCTCTGACATTTGTTACCGAAAAGATGTAAGACGCTTGCCGGACCCCGCTATACATTTTCAGCGGGGCCTCCTTGGCCGAGCTCCTCAAGCAAAACACTATAGGCCGAGTTCGTGCGGACATTAGTTAGAAATCTTGCCACTCAGGCGCTACTTGACGTGCCGCCGTGCTAAGCTTAAGCTTGGTATACGGTAACCTTAAGGATGGGTCCATGAAGAAAGCATTATTACGCGGCCTAATGGCAAGCATAGCGCTAGTTTTGGTGTTGGGATTTGTGCCGGTGGCCGCATTTGCAGAAGAGGGCAGCGGCAGCGAAGTTACTACAACCGACAGCCGGGAGGATGGTAAAAGTAAGGGCGAGCAGCTCAAGCAGCGCCTCAAGCAACTTAAGGAAGACCGACAAGAGAACAAGCGGCATCGGCTGGAAGAGAACAGGCTCAAAGTATGTGAGCAGCGCAAAAGCAAAATAACCGCTATCATGAGCCGGGGCGTTGTCCGAGCCGAGAAGCAACTTGAGCTGTTCAGTACTATAGCCAGCCGCGTAAAGACGTTCTACGCAGAAAAGGGACGCACTCTAGCCAACTATGATGAGCTGGTAGTTGCCGTCGACGCCGCCAGGGCTGATGCCGAGGCTAACCTGGAGGTCCTTAAAGGCCTTGAGCCGTTTGATTGCAGCGCGGAGGACCCCAAGGGCAATGCAGAACTTTTTAAACTGGCACTGAAGTCGATTAACCAAGACCTCAAGGATTACCGCACGGCGGTTAAAGACCTGATAGTTGGAGTTAAGTCGGCTCAAAGCACGGCAACTCGCCAAGATGACAAAGAAGGGGCGCGCAATGAGCTTAGTGTATCAACGCGGCTTTAGCGCCGTAGAGGTTGTTATGGCGGTTTTTATTGCCGCGGCTATCGGAGTGGTCGGATACCTGGCCTACGACCGCACGCAAGAGACAAACAAGACCCCAACGGTGAGCGGCACCAAGGATTTAGATGTTGCTAACAAGACCTTAGAAGACACTAATTTGGACGCAAGCACGACCGACACGACCGAACTCGACAGCGAACTAAACAACTTTTAAATACAACATCTTTAGCTTGACGCCCGACTTCCTACTGGCCTAGTCTAGTATATGAAAGGATTAATATGTTAGAGCAGGCGCGTAGTCTAGTGCAGAATAGCGCTATTAGTTGGCTCACGTTCAACCGCAGCGGCAAGGAGTTATCGGCCGCTGATGTTAAAGCCGCCCGCAAATACATAGCAGAGTATTGGCCGAAACTGCAGCGTCACCACCCCAAGGATAATGGCAGTGTTCTTGGTTTACCAAAGCCTTATCTTGTGTCCGCCTACGAAGAGGGCCACGAGTTTGACTTCAATGAGCTATATTACTGGGATAGTTATTTTATGGTCCAGGGCATGCTCGACGAAGAGCATAAAGAGCTGGTGATGGGCATACTGGAAGACCTGATCTATTTGTTTAAGCGTTTTCATACAATCCCCAACGCCTCGCGCACCTACTTGACCGGCCGGTCTCAGCCGCCTTTTCTAACTTCATTTATCCTGGATGTCTATCGGGCGTATAACCCCGGCCTCAAGTGGCTCAAAGAAAACATAGCAGTTGCCAAGCAAGAGTACGCAACAGTCTGGATGGGCGCCGCAAAGCCCAATGCGCGCCTGGTTCATAAGGGCCTGAGTCGTTACTACGACATCAATCACACCCATGATTTGGCCGAGGCGGAAAGCGGCTGGGACTACACGCCTCGCTTCAACCGTCGCTGCCTTACGTACCTGCCGGTAGATCTCAACTCGTTATTGTATAAATATGAGTCTGACTTTGCCGAGGTCGCCAAAATGTTGGGTGATGACGACGAGGCGCAAAAGTGGGAAGAAGCTGCTAAAACTCGCAAAAAAATCATGAACAACCTTATGTGGGATCAGATACGCGGCCTGTATTGTGATTACAATTATTTCAAAGAGAAGCGGGGCAGCGTTGCGTCGCTGGCGACATTTTATCCTTTATGGGCGGGCATGGTAGATCACAAGCGCGCTAAGACGCTGGTAAAGGCGTTGCGACGCTTCGAGCAAAAAGGCGGTTTGGCTACGACCGATAGTATACCCCTGGGCAAGTATGTGCCTGGTTCTATGCCTACGCAATGGGCGTATCCCAACGGCTGGGCGCCACTGCATTTTTTGGTAGTCTTGGGCTTGGAGCGTTATGGCTACCACGAGGATGCGCGCCGAATTGCACTTAAATGGCTAAAGACGAACCTGGACTGGTTTGCCAAAAACGGTGTGTTTTTAGAGAAGTACAATGTCGTGTCGCCGGATAAGCCGCCGCTTAAGGGTGTCTATCCTTCGCAAACCGGCTTTGGTTGGACGAATGCTGTTTTTGAGCGCTTTTGCCAAGATTTTGTTGATAAGCCCTAGGAGGCCTAATACAGCACGTCTTCCGGTTGGTTGAGTACGGCTTCGTAGGGTATTGGGTCGCCGGGCTTGGCTGCTTTGCACAGTCCTTGGCTTAGGGCGAAAAACACAATCGCTTCGGTGCTTTCTTGCCGCCATTTTGTGCAGACGTTGTGTATCAGGTCTAGTTCGGCCTTGCTTAGTAGCTTGGTCGGGTGTTGCTCGACAGTGCGTATAAGCATTGCGGCGCCGTGCGGCTCGATTGCGATAGATTGTTCTTCGTAGAGTTCATCAAGGGCGCGGAAGAACTCATCGCCAACCGGTCCGCGCGTCACACGGCGGTACACCATTCCGCTCAGGGGCTGTGCATGCAAGCGGTACCACGTAAAATCTGCCAGGTATGCCAGAATCGCCAGCTTGGTTTTGGTGATAGAACCGCCATCCGCACCTTGGATAGCACAGGCTGCAATAAGTTCTTTAAATTTTGCGTAATCCGTTTTTTGTAGAGATAGCGCAGGGAGGTTTGAGCAAAGCTCGCCCGCATCTACGCCAAGCAGCCGGGCAAGCGTGTACAGCTGCGTAATAGTGGGTTCTTTGTCACCCTGCTCCACTAGCAAGTAGGTTGGCCGGCTAATACCTAGTTCCATAGCGACCTCGGCTTGCTTTAAGCCCTTTGCTTGACGGAGCGGCTTCACCTTACTGTAGTTGAAAATAGGCATTGCCATACAGATTAAGCATAGCATGTAAATATAACTTGCATGTAAAGAAAATTACCAGGCTTCACACCACAGTGTGTTAAGAGCTGTTGTATACTGGAGGAACATGCACGAGTTGGTGGTTGATCTGCATATCCATTCGCACTATAGCCGCGCCACGTCTAAGGATTGCGGCCTTGAGGGGTTGTACCGTTGGGGCAAGCTAAAGGGCATTCATGTCATTGGTACGGGAGATTTTACGCATCCGGCCTGGTTTAGCGAGTTGCGCGAAAAATTGGAGCCGGCAGAGCCCGGGCTTTTTAAGCTTAGAGATGAGCTTGCCTTGCCAATAGATCAGTCATTGCCGCTTAGCGTGCGCCACCAGCAGATTCGTTTTGTACCGAGCGTGGAGGTGGCTACCATTTACAGTAAGGGCGGAAAAGTCCGAAAACTACACCAGCTGATTGTTGTGCCCAGCTTTGAGGCCGTGAGCGAACTCAATTCGCGCCTCGAGCGCATCGGCAACTTAAAGGCCGACGGACGGCCAATTCTAGGCCTGGATTCCAAGGAGTTATTGCGCCACGCGTTGGAATCCAGCCCGGACGCCCTGTACATACCCGCCCACATCTGGACGCCTTGGTTCGGACTGTTCGGCAGTAAGTCCGGCTTTGACTCTATGGCCGAAGCGTATGAAGAACTTACGCCCGAGGTTCGCGCCATAGAGACGGGCCTGTCCAGTGATCCGGCTATGAATTGGCGGGTCAAGGATCTGGACGACATAGCTATCACCAGCCATTCCGACGCCCATTCGCCGGGCAAGCTGGGCCGCGAGGCGACGTTGGTGCATGCCGAGTTGCGCCACGATGATATTATCGGCGCCATCAAAACTAACGACAAACGTTTGGTGGGAACCATTGAGTTTTTTCCGGAGGAAGGGAAGTATCATTTGGATGGCCACCGTACCTGCAATATCCGCTTTACACCCGCAGAGACCAAAAAGCATGGCGGTATTTGTCCGGTCTGCGGTAAACCCCTGGTGGTGGGCGTCGATAACCGCGTGGCGGAATTGGCCGAACGCTCAGAAGGTTTTAAATCAAAAGAAGCTAAACACGTTAAGTATATTATCCCGCTTGCGGAAATTATCGCCGAACTTAAGGGTACCAAAAGTACTGCCAGTAAAGCTGTTGCAACTGAATATAATGCGGTAATCGAGCGGTTAGGCAACGAGTTTGACGTGCTGCGCTCCTTGCCGACCGAAGCCATAGAAGCGGCTGGTTTTAGGTTGTTGGCTGTGGCAATAGACCGTTTGCGCAAAGGCCAGGTTGTTCGCGAGCCTGGATATGACGGCGTGTACGGCACAATCCGGGTGTTTAAAGATGCCGAAGAGCGCATCGCTACGATGGACCAGCTATCTTTGTTGTGATGAATATATTTGAGGGACTCAATAACGAGCAGCGTAAAGCGGCGGAGGCTGGAGACGGACCGGTGCTCATCGTTGCCGGCCCGGGAACGGGCAAAACCAAAACGCTGACAGCTCGCATCGCCGGCCTGATACATACGGGCAGGGCGCGCCCGGAGCAAATTTTGGCGCTAACATTCACCAAAAAAGCCGCCGAAGAAATGCAAAAGCGCGTAGGCGTTTTGGCGCCTGGCGGCGAGCCGCGCATAGCAACCTTTCACGCCCTGTGTAATGAGCTGCTCGGTAGCGGAGCGTCATTTGTCGGCGAAGCAGAAAGAGCGCAGATCATAAAAAGCTTGCCGCGCCCGAAGGCCCTAAAAGATGTGGGCGCGCGCGAGCTAGGCCTCATAATTTCTCGCGCGAAAAACTCACCCCAAATAGAAGATCCGGACATCGCCAAACTCGTGCGGGCGTACAATAAGGCGCTTGCCAGCCAAAATTTGCGTGATTTCGATGACCTTTTGTTGGGGGCATATGAGCTGCTAAAAGAGAACGAAGAAGCGCGAGAAATAGCACAGAAGCGCTACCGGTACGTTTTGGTAGACGAATTTCAGGACACAAACCACCTGCAGTACGCGATTTTAAAAATGCTTATGGGTCATGACAATATTTTTGTTATTGGCGATCCAAATCAGTCGATTTATGGATTTCGCGGAGCTGGCAGCGGCATCTTTGATGAGTTTAAGACGGACTTTCCAGATCACACCGAGATTACGCTAACTATTAACTACAGGTCGGTACCGCAAATTGTACAGCTTTCGAATGCGCTGTTCCGTGACGCGCCGGGCCTTACTCCTCATAGCGAAGACTCGGGATTGGCCCGCGCGGTGCAAGTTCTCAACGAGTACGGCGAGGCCGAGTGGGTGCTAAAAGAAATCCAGCGCGGTATCGGCGGCGCCGATTTGTTGGGAGCGGTAAGCGATGACGTTCGCACCCAGCACCGGCGGTTGAGTGATTTCGCGGTGCTGTATCGCAGTCGCCCGGCTGCTGTGGTGCTTCAGAAGATGCTGGCCGATTCCGGTCTGCCTTACCAGGTTGTCGGCGACGGCTCGCCTTACGACCAGCCTCATATTCAGGCCATAATCGCCTTGCTGCGGGCGGGCATAAGGCATGAGCCGATAAAACTTGAGGGCTACGGCAGCGCCGAGCATCGCTTGCTGGAAGAAGAGCTAGCCAAGGCCAAAGCGGCCGTTCCGAGCGTTTTGGTAGAAAAAATCATCCAAATCCTGGATATCGCGCCCAGCTCAGATTTGCAGCAGTTCGCGGGTACTGTTACGCGATTTAAGGAAGTCGCGAGCGTATTCCATTATTTTGACGAAATAGCGGAGCGCGGCTTTTACGACGCTGCGGCCGACGCGATCACACTGCTCACTATCCACGCTAGCAAGGGCTTGGAATTCCCGTATGTTTTCTTGATCGGCGCAGAGGAGGGCGTCTTGCCGTCTGTCCGCGGGGACGACGTCGAAGAAAAGCGGCTGTTTTATGTAGCCGCCACCCGCGCCCGCGAACGCCTGGAGATAACGCATGCCAGAAACCGCGGCGGCCAGAAAGCGCAGGAGTCTCGCTTCCTGCAGGATTTGCCTCCAGATGTTTTGCAGCGACACGTCGATCCGGACATAGAAAACCAAATTCGCCGAATCGCCAAACGTGTCGCTAAAAATAGCCAGACCAGCCTTTTTTAGTAGCGTTAT
>DATDBJ010000022.1:0-5852 GCA_036524895.1 Saccharimonadales bacterium (SeqCode) | reverse complement strand
ATGGTTTGGCCGCAACCACGAAGCGGGGTTTGTGGCGACGCTAGTTTCCCGAGAAACCAGACTGACCATAATGGCAGGGCGGCCTAGCGAGGCCGCGCACTGGATGACGTACAGGCGTACTGACGATGACATCTTCGTGCCACTTGAGTCACATTTTTTAGAAGGTGACCCTCCACATGGGCACAGGCATGCTTTTCGCGAAAATTACGGGTATTGGCCACCGGATGGCAAGCCTGGCAGTGTGCCGCTCGAATTTCGCGCGGCAGAAGCCCTTAACGACATGGCAGACACCATCATGGGCGGCTTGGATAGGAGGATTATAACCGTGAGGTCTAACCTTACATCTGAAGAGTTTGGCGACCTTCGAGGGCGCGAGATAGGGTGATCTGATCGGCGTACTCAAGGTCTACGCCGATTGGCAGGCCGCGGGCCAGTCGCGTAATCTTTACTGGCCGCTCGCCGATTTGCTTTTGGATATAGAGGGCGGTCGACTCGCCTTCTACGCTGGCATTAGTGGCTAGAATGATTTCCTCCACCCGATCTTCGTCTACGCGCGTGACAAGCTCTGCGATACGCAGCTGCTCTGGTCCGACACCGTCTATAGGCGAGACCAAACCTCCGAGTACGTGGTATGTTCCATCGTAGCTTCCGGTTTTTTCGAGCGCGACTATATCGAAAGGCTCGGCCACGACAGCCACTACACTCTTGTCCCGCTTAGGGTTGGTGTATAGGTCAGATAACTCCTGCCCTGCCGGTACCAGCGCAAACGTTTTTTTGCACACGCCAATGCCGTTGTGCAGGTTTTGCAGGGCCTCTGCCAACACATGCGCTTTGGACGAGTCACTTTTTACGAGGTGATACGCGTAACGCTCGGCAGTGCGCGGCCCAACGCCAGGCAATTTGCCCAAAGCTTCAATTACGTCAGTCAGTGCCGGTGGCAATATTTGCATAAAACTTAGCTAAAATTACAAGCCGAGGTCGCCCAATGCGCCCATCATAGGCTTCATTTTTTCGGCTGCTGCTTTTTGGCTGGATTGGATAGCTTCTTTAACTGCGTCTTCCAACCAGCGCTCCAACTGGCCGATGTCGTCGAGGTCAACATATTCCGGATCAATGTGAATCTTTTTGATCTTCTGCTCGCCGGTAATCTCTACTTTTACGGCGCCGTCACCCTTCTCTACAACAATAACTTGTTTCTGCAATTCTTTCTGCAGCTTTTTAACTTTCAAAAGCATTTTAGCTTGGTCAAATCGGCCCATAGTAAACTCCTCTTATATCCTTATTGTAACAGATACAGAAAATTATTTGATAGTAAAAACTTGTCTGGTTTCGGGCGCGTTGGGCCATGCTACAAAGTAGTGTCTGATCCCATACCAGCTGGCGGCGATGACAGCGATGCTGATCAGGCCGACACCCACACTTTGGGCGATAACATTGCGCGGAAACACCGTCTGCCAACGGTCCAGCATAAAACCTATACCGGCTGCAACAAGAATATAAACGAATGGGATAAGGATGGATACGCTAACTGCACCGCCGAGGCTAATGAGCAACGCTCCGGCGAGCAAAGCGGTCGCTACCATTTTGGTACGCGCCAAGCGGCGATGGCACCAGTAAAGATAGGCGCCCAGCACTACCATAGCTATGCTAAAAGCTTCTAGGATTGGCAAACGTCCAAGCCAGTGCTGTGGGTCGAGCGGTCCTTGGGCGAACAAATTATAGGGTACGTTGGCGAGGCGCTGCAGGACATCTGTTATGTGAGGCCAGCCTTTTGCGGGCAGCCCGGCAATGGCTCTTGCTGTTTCGGCCGACCGGAACACCGCCCACGCCAGAGGCGCAACTAGCGCGAGCAAACCAACGCTGCCCAAGCCCATAAGGACAAAGTGTTCTTTAAAGAGTTTTACAATATTTTTGCCGTACCAAACGCCGCCGATAAGGAGCAGCCATACCATGCCTGGTATGTACAAGAGGCTCGCAACTAGCGCGAAGCCAATCAATAATAAAAGGCGGTTATCTGTTTGCTTAAGCCAGACGCTGCACGCGACAAAGCTAAGCAGCAAAAAGAACAGTATGTCGGGCGTGCCGAGCCGGGCAGTATGCAAAAACCAGGCCGAACATCCAAAGACGACCGTGCCGAGGATGGCGCTTCGCTCGCCATGCCAGTGACGAACCAGCCAATAAAATACAGTGAGTGTTAGTAGTCCGAATGCCGTGGATGTGGCGCGGAGTGCCAACAGACTTTGGTCGCCGCCAATATGCAGCAGGCTCAATAAATATGCGACGAGGTTAAACGGAGCATTGACGGGATCGCTGAGTACGTGCCCCAGGCTATCGCTGGCTTGTAGCGCCGCCAGCTCCGCCGCGCTGTAGCCCCCGGTTAAAATTCCAAGGCGAAACCACGAAAGCAAACCAAAAAATATTATAAGCATGCCGTAAAATACGGCTGGCTGCCAATAGGTCACGATGAGGCTGCGGAGTTTGTTTGTGCGTGAACGCATCTTGGTGCAATTATAGCATTTTGCTGCGCGGCATTATTCTGCAAACGGATCCCGATGAGCCGTATCGAGCGAGCGGAAACGCTGCTTGTCGCGGTCGAAGAACAGCTCAACAGAGTCGGTCGGACCGTGACGATGCTTTTTGATCAGGATATCGGTGATATTTTTACGCTCAGTTTCGGGGTTGTAATACTCCTCGCGGTAGATAAAAGCTACTACGTCAGCGTCCTGCTCGATGCTTCCCGATTCGCGCAAGTCGGCAAGTTGCGGAATCTGCGGGCTGCGGTTTTCTACGGAACGGCTTAGCTGGCTTAGGGCAATCAGGGGTACATTGAGTTCGCGTGCAACGCCTTTAAGACCGCGCGAGATCTCAGAAATTTCCTGCACGCGGTTGTCGCTGCCGCCGAATTTGCTGCCACCGCTCATCAGCTGCAAGTAGTCGACGATAATCATGCCAAGGCCGTGTTGGTGTGCTTGCCTTCTGGCTTTGGTGCGCAAGTCGCCGATTGTAATACCTGGAGTATCATCGATATAGATCTGAGCTTCGGAGAGCGTGCCCATGGCCTGCCCGATTTTCTCGAAGTCTTCGTCGGTAAGGTTGCCGGTGCGGAGCGCCCAAGCGTCAACGCCCGACTCCATAGAAAGCAGGCGGTCAACAAGCTGCTCCTTGCTCATCTCCAAGCTAAAGAAAAGGACAGGTTGTTTGGCGAGCAGTGCGACATTGTGCGCAATGTTTAGCACAAAAGCCGTTTTACCCATAGCGGGGCGGGCGGCCAAGATGAACAGGTCGGATGGCTGAAAG
This sequence comes from Saccharimonadales bacterium (SeqCode), assembly GCA_036524895.1. Taxonomy (GTDB): domain Bacteria; phylum Patescibacteriota; class Saccharimonadia; order Saccharimonadales; family UBA4665; genus PMNU01. The sequence continues at coordinate 2,555 of DATDBJ010000022.1, read as the reverse complement.
CCAGCCAAAACATTGTCGAGGTCTTTAAACCCGGACGGTACGCCGCGCAGTCTGCCCTTGTCTTTGTGAAGTTCGTCGAGGCGGTCGAAGCTGTCCGCGAGGATTGCCTCCAGGCTAGAAACGGTTTGTTTGACGTGACGCTGGCTAACCTTAAACAGCTCCGACTCCGCTTCTTCGATCAGCGCTTTAAGGGCGATTGTTTCATCCTTAACGAGCTCGGAGAATTTGGAGTTGACGCCGGACAGCTTGCGCCTGAGCGACTTTTGCGCGACGGCATTCGCGTAATCTACGATGTGCGCGGCGGTCGGCACGAAGTTGGTCAGCTCCGAGAGGTAGCTCGCGCCACCGGCCAGTTCCAGGTTGCCTGTGCTTTTTAGCTGGTCGGCGAGCGTCAGAACGTCGATGGGTTGCCTGTTGTCGTTAAGCTGGAGCATGGCGTCATAGATTGCCTGGTGCCTGCTTTCGTAGAAATCGTCGGTGCCCAGCAGGTCAGCGATTTTGATCAAGCCGTCCCGGTCGATAATGATGGCGCCAAGAACACTTGCCTCCATCTCATAACTATGAGGCAATTCTTGCTTTGTCTCTTTAGCTGTCGTTCCGTCCATCTCTTTAGACGTATTCTATCATGATTCCAGCACTTCGGCGCCGCCAAAGATATTGCTGATGGCTTTGATATCTTCCGCGGCGGGCTTTGGGGCTGCTACGGTGTGAACTATTTCGTCTGCCGGAGGTAGCTGCGGCGGAGCTTTGGGCACTTCACTGGGGTCGATGGCCGTGCCAACGGTGCAGTCGATGCGCACGCCGTGGCCGGTTACCTCTTGGATTATGTCGGCTAGCATTTTTTTACTGGACTTTTCGTTGAGCTTTTTTTGGTGGAAGACGTAACCGCACTCCAGCGTAATAGCGCCCGGCGCAAAGTGTGGACGGGCGGTGCGCACCACGCTGTAGATTGTGTTGTGCTTGCTTTTGATCGCCGCCAGTATTGCCGGCCATGCAGCCTCGTCTAACGTCTCGGTTGATGTGGGTGCTTGGCTTTCGTCTTCGGCGGGGTCAGGAGTCTGGGCTGCGCGCTTGCGGGCAATCGCCGGGTGAGGGTCCACTTGCACGGCAGGCTTTGCTTGCACCTCTTCGGTCATAATTTTCGGCGGTTTTGGTTTCTCGATCTCTACTTTTTCCATTTTTGCTATGGCTGGTGTCACTTGTGCTTGGCTTTTTGTTCCGGCCAGGGCCGCGTCCAGCAAGGTGATTTCTAAAGCGCTTCTTGGGTCGCCAGAAGACGGTACTTCTATGAGCTTTGAAAGCAAAAGTAGCAGCAGGTCGTTAGATAGGCTGGCGTTACCGCCGAGGAGCTGGGTGCGCAGCGCTTCGCCCAGCTGCTTGGCCATGCGAGCCGGTTCGTGGCCGCCTGCGTGGGCAGTCTGCAGATGTGTGATGAGTAGTGGCGCGTCCTGCGCGGCGACCGCGTCAAGCAACGATGCGATAAGTTCTTTTGGCGCTATACCTAAGGTTGCCTGCACGTCGGCCAGCGTGACTTTGTCGCCGCTGTTGCGCACTTGGTCGAGCAAGCTGATGCTGTCGCGGAACGAGCCCTCGCCGTGCTCAGCAATGAGGTCGAGTGCCTGTTCATCCACGACGATTTTTTCCAAATCAGCAATGTGTTTGAGGTGCTGCGTAACCTTTGCACGGTCTACGGGCTTGAAGGCGTAGCGTTGCGTACGGCTGATGATAGTCTCCGGCAATTTGTGCACTTCTGTGGTGGCCAGGATGAATATGGCGTGCGCCGGCGGCTCCTCCAGTGTTTTGAGGAGTGCGTTAAACGCTTCCTTGGTGAGCATGTGCACCTCGTCGATAATGTACACCTTATATTTGGCGCTGGTCGGCGCAATATGCACTTTGTCGCGCAGTTCCCGGATTTCGTCGATACGGCGGTTGCTGGCGGCATCTATCTCGACAATGTCCAGATGGTTTGCGTTGTCTTCGTATGGCAAGTTATTAATCTCGTGCGCCAGGATGCGCGCAATGGTAGTCTTCCCTACCCCGCGCGGACCAGTCAAAAGATATGCATGGCTGATCGTGCCCTTTTTTAGCGCACGATCCAAGGCGGTCGTGACATGTTCCTGTCCGACCACTTCACTCAACTTCTTTGGTCTATGCGACCTATATAACGCCTGCCCCATTACTCTAAATTATAGTTGGTAATAGAGAGATTTCAGAGTGTAGAAATTACAAGATAAGGCAGCAGACAAATCGTCTATTTTTTGATCGACCCTTATGAGCCCTTCCTCGACACTAGTTAGGCGACCCTCTACACTAGTTAGGCGATCTTCGACGCCAGTCAAGCGCTGCTTGACTTCCGCTATGTCTTGCTTGAGGTCAAATGTTTGCTGGGAAACAGTAGTAGCTATGAACTGCTTTAAGTCGGTAATTGTAGCTTCGTCCATGGCGGCAGTATAGCACAAGTTGCTAACGGCAAAATGCTAAAATTTGGGCTTAGAGTGCGGCTTCGAGAGCGGCCCACTCGGCGGTGGAGTCGTCCTCTGGGAGGTTTACGCTGA
>DATDBJ010000021.1:0-17326 GCA_036524895.1 Saccharimonadales bacterium (SeqCode) | reverse complement strand
TGGAATTAACGAGTACGAAACTATCCAGCGCCGCATCGCCAACGTCAAAAAGCAAATCCAGTCGGTCCGCGCCAAGAAAGCCAGTACCAGCAAAACCCCAAACCCGTTTATCCCGCTAGAAAATCGGCTTGTCAAAGAACTGGACGAGCTATTGCAGCAAGAAAAACCCAGCTTTTGGATAGACAAAGAGTCTGCCGAAACCCTGAAGCCGGGCATCGAGGCCAGTTACCAACAGCACAAAGCCAAAACCATCCATATCCGACGTATGACGGGAAGCGAGCGCCAGCGCAACCTGCTCACACTAGAAAATGTGCAAGTCGGATATGAGCGCCCCTTATTTACACCGCTTAATCTAAGTGTCCAAACCGGCGACCGTCTGAGAATCTTAGGCCGCAACGGCGTGGGCAAAACCACACTTGTTAACGCCATACTCAAAACCGCTAGAGATGAGCGCCCGGCAACACTGCTGTACGGAAAAATAATCCTAGACACCAAGTTACGAATCAACACATACGAGCAAGAGCTAGACCAAAAACTGCTCGACCTCACCCTCGCCCAGGCGATCGAACAAGTCTATGACATGTACGGCCTGCCGGTTAACTCCGAGCAGATCATGCGTGTACTCAGCGATTACCTCTTCGACCCCTACACCGACCGTGAGCACCTGGTACGCAACCTCTCCGGTGGCCAAAAAGCCCGCCTGCAGCTCATCAAACTCTTCGCCAACGAGCCAAACCTTGTCATTTTGGACGAGCCTACCAACCACCTAGACCTTCCCAGCATTGAAGAACTGGAAAACGCGTTAGCCCAGTACCAAGGCGCCCTACTCTACATCAGCCACGACACCTATCTAACCCGCCACCTCGGCGGCGAACAGCTCACTATTATCCCAAGCATCTAAGTATTGTGCGAAATCTCGCACAATACTTCTTGAACCTGTGGCATCTTGGTGGAAAACTATTGTGCAGAAAGTGCACAATAAGTACACTATACTTATGCTTACAGACACGGCAACGATCCGCACCTACTTTGCCAAACTAGGGCTAGAACCCGAAATTGCCGATTTATACCTCGCCTTGCATACTTACGGCCCGCAAACTATTTCCGAACTGTCCCGTAACTCTAAAGTAGAGCGCACTCGCATTTACCGCCTTATAGACCGCCTCATGGAGACCAGCCTAGTAGAACTAGAAAGCCGTCATAAGCGTGGCGTCATCAAAGCCGCGCCGATCGCCAACTTACGCATACTTATAGCCGGGCGCGAGAATGAGCTAAAAAACCTCCAGGACGAACTAGGGCTCATAGAGCAAATCCTAGCCCGTAACTCTCTCAGCTCACCTGCTGTCCGCGTACAGTTTTATGCAGGCTCTGAAGGCGCCCGCCAATTACTCTGGAACGCACTGAGCGCCAAAAACGACATTATCGGATACATTTGCCAGCCACTGCACGAACCTCTGGGTCAGGCTTCTATGGACCGCTGGGCGGCAGCATTTGAAGAAAGCAAATTGCATGCGCGGCTGCTCCTCAACAAAAGCAGACAAGAAGACAAAAATCAGAGCCACATTAACGGCATAGATTATGGTCAGGTTGACGAATCAACCCTAAAAATAACCCATACCTGCGTTGTATACGACAGCGTAGTTGCCTACCTGCACTGGAAAGATGGCGAGGTATTCGGCACCGAAACCCACAACAAAGAAATTGCCGACACCCAACGGAATTTCTTGGAGCCTCTCTGGCCGCAACTAACACCTGAGTCCTATTTCTAAAACCTATTCCGTTACCGATACATCGCGCCAAAAAGCGACGTAGCCGCTAAAATCCTTTTTGACGATCTCCAGCGCACTTTGCTTAGGGGTCGGGTACGACCAGGCAGAGTCTTTGTCCCAGTCATCGCCTTTACCCACATCGAAATATTGGCATACGCCCTTCCAGGGGCAGGTGTAAGGCGTGTCGCTCTTACGCAAAAACTCCTGCCTTACGCGCGATGGAGGAAAATACCAGTTACCTTCGATATAAATAAGTTCTTCTTTGGACGCTTCGGCTATTACCTTGTTGTTCCAGATTGCTTTCATGCTTTTCTTTTTATCTATCCTTAATACTCCTTACTGGGTTGATCTTAGCACACAAATATTACGGCCGAGTCTGCCGAGCTGATTTGCGGCGGCGCTTTTTGTGCACCCGCACTTCTCTGCCTTTTAGCAAACCAGCCAAATAACGGGCAGAACGCGCCGAGATACCATGCGTGTCGGTTACCAAGTGTAATTTTATGTTCTTGTTGCTCTGGAATAATTCTTGTATGCCCCGGCGAATAACAATTAAGTCCAGGTTGCCGTATACAATATCTGTCGGCATCGATACTGCATTAAGTTCGTCGTATGCCCTTTGCCCTAGGATGGTATTACGAAGGCTGCGCTCAAATGGCAGCCACTCTTCCGGACTGAGATATAGGCCGGAGACCTTCCGCGCCAGGCGCCACATTATTTTGTTCTCAAGGTGGGCTAGCTGGGGGTGAGAGGCAATGTATTCGAACAATGCTTTATAACGCTCACTGCGTTTAGTGTGTTCAGGAAATTCGGGCATGTCGCCCAGTAACGGCGGCTCGTGCAACACAAGCCGGCTTACAAGCTTTGGCTTGGTGGCAGCAATATGCGCCGCAACAAGACATCCCATAGAGTGGCCCACCAATACAACCGGCCCCTTGATATCCAACCGCCTCAAAAGCGCAAGCACCATACGTGCGTGCTCCTCCACCGTATAGTTATTCCATTGCGGCTTAGGAGATGCTCCAAAACCCATAAGATCCGGCGCGACGATATGCCACGCATCCGGTGACAGCTCTTCTATAAGTCGGCGCCAGACGTCTTTATCCGCAGCGAGTCCATGCAATAGCACCACTGTGCGCTTTCCTTCGCCTGCCTCAAGAAAATCCAGCTTATACGGCCGGCGCAGCAATCTATGCCAAAAGGAGTCAAATAATCCCACCACTCCAGTATATTGGCCATGCGGCCAACTTCAAAGCATCAAGCCACATCACGCCTTGCCAAGGCGGCGTTGGAGGTTGTACCACTTGGCAAAATCGTGCCAGATCGCCTGACGTGGATCAATACTACTTCGCGCTTCTTGGTTCTCTATCTCGGCTATAGTGCGGTCATGGTCGTCGATTATAACGATCTGCGTTATAGATAGCCCTTCACCGCGCGGCTCTTCGATTATCTTCCCCCTAAATGTCTCCGAAAAAACTTTAGAGCGCTTACCGTCGTAATACACCAGCGTATCAGTAGCCATAACGGTACGATCGTTTTTGCCAGCCATCAGCGCCAAAAAATCTTCCGGCCTGAACCAATTAGTAACGTGGCTCATATACGCGCCCGGGAAGCCACGCAGGGACAAGATATGCCAATATACATCGTTAACCACTACCGGGCGCTTGCCCGCCAGCTTATAAGCCAGCTTGGCCTTTTTAACCGCGATTTCTTCGGCATCCTGGGACTGGATTTCATCCACCGGCAAAGATAATTGCTCAATCTCTATATTAAACGGCTCGCATGCCACCTTAAGATCACGAAATTTACGGGCATTGCCCGTCACAAAGGCCAACTTACTCAAAGAGTCAGACTTTTGAGGAGCGTCTCCCGCCTTTTTGTAGCGATAGTGTTTATTAATGTGCGCGTAGAAAAACTCGCCGTAAGAATCGGTGCGCATAAAGCGCTCGTAAACATCCGGCTCCACCTCAAAGTACTGGTAAATGCGGTTCTCTTTAAACTCTATCTCTAGTACGCGCTCTTTAGGGTCGTAGCCTATCGAAACAAGATCGGTGGACTCTACGGGCAAACGCTGCATAGCTACTGCTGGGCGGATTCTTTTTTAGGAGTTTCGAGCTTGATGTCCGGGTATATAGACTTGGTCACTTCGTCAACTTCACGCCTTAGCTGGGGGAAGATAACACCCTCGCGGGCAGTTACGCCCTCCAGGAACCAGAATAAGCGCTCGCTCCACCCAAACCCGCAGGCGGGCGGCATGGCGTATTCCAGAGCTTCTACGTAGTCGATATCCATCATCATGGCTTCGTCATCGCCCGCGTCGCGCATGGCCTGCTGCTCTTTAAAGCGATTGATTTGGTCAATCGGATCGTTCAACTCCGAATATGCTTTACAAAGTTCGCTACCACCCAGCAACAAGTTGAACTGTTCCGTTAACTCCGGGCGGGCGGCATGGGTTTTGGCAAGCGGCTGCAGGAACGTAGGGATATCTACCAAGAATGCCGGACCGGCAACTGTAGTGCGCACCTTCTTCCAAAGCTTGTCGATGCCGCGGGAGCGATTCTCGCTCTTTTCAACTTCAAGGCTGTGCTTCTTGAGCTGTTCTTTTACTTCTTCTAGGGTGCAGCTAAATACGTCCAGGCCATAGTTGTCGCGGATCACGTCCACGAAACTAATTCGCGGCCAGTCTTGGCCGTCCGGCCCAAGATCCACTTTCATGCCGTTCGCCAGCGTAAACTGGCGCTTGCCCCAGGTTTTATCGGCCACGAACCGCACCAGGCGCTCAGTAAGCTTCATGCCCTGCTCCCAGTCAGCATACGCCCAATACCACTCCATAGCATTGTGCTCTGGCAAATGTTCGTCCGAATAATTCTCGTTTCTAAAGCGCGGCCCAATATCAAAGACTTTTTCGTAACCGCCGACCAACAAACGCTTGAGCGGCAACTCATGGCTAATGCGCAAATAAAAATCCTGGCCCAATGCATCCATGTGCGTAACAAAAGGGTTGGCGTCCGCACCGCCGGTAGTCAGCTCAAGTACGGGAGTGTTCATCTCCACAAACCCCTCACCCATCAAAAATTCACGGGTTGCTTGCCAAAAGGCGCTGCGGCGCAGGTAGCGCTCAAACACATCCGGATTGGCATTTGTGTCGATATAACGACGGCGCAAACGTTCTTCTTTGTTAGTAAAGCCATCCTGTGCGCTTGGCAATGGACGCAAAGCCTTGGTGAGCAGGCGTAGACGATGTACTTCTACCGATATCTCGCCGGTCTGGGTTTTGATAACCGGCCCTTGTGCCTCAACAAAATCGCCGCCGTCCAACAGCGGCAGCTGGTCTAGACCAATCTGGCTCTGCTCGGCTTTCAAACCTTCTACCACTCCATCCCGTAAAAACAGCTGAAGGCTGCCGCTAGTATCGCGTATTACGACAAAAGCAATCTTGCCGAACTTACGAATGTTAGCGATACGGCCGACGACGCTAACTTCTTGACCGTTCAGCTGGTCAAAGTTATCCGTGATATCGGCGACACGGTGAGTCCGCTCAGCCTTGGCCGGGTACGGATTGACCCCTAGTTTTTTGAGTTCTTCTAATTTACGCAGCCGCTCGTCGCGGAAATCTTTGAGTGTTGCCATATTGGTTTCATCTTATCATATTTAATAGAGAAAGAGCTCTTGCCAGACAGCGAGAGCTCTTCTGTAGCAATTTCTATCGCTTACGCAATGTCGGCAATTTTGTAGATAGCAGTTTCAATTGGAGTCTTGATCTCTACCTCGTCGCCGTCACGCTTGCCCAGTAGTGCCTTGCCAATCGGGGATTCGTCAGAGATTTTGCCATTGAGCGGGTCGGCCTCTACGGTACCCACGACCTGGAACTCCTTGGTCTTGCCGTCCTCTGTCTTTAGTTTTACGGTTGAGCCGAGCACCACCTTACCATCGCTCTTGGATGCGGCAATTACCTGTACGTTCTTTAGGATATGTTCGATCTCGCTAATGCGATTTTCGTTGCGCTCTTGGTCTTGGCGAGCAGCGCTGTACTCCATGTTTTCGCTCAAGTCACCAAACTCACGCGCAGTCTTAATGCGGTCGGCAATGACAACACGCTGAGCGATAAGGTTCTCGAGCTCTGCTTGTAATTCACTTACGCCCTGTTTAGTTAAATGGAATAGTTTATTCATAGTAGTTGTTACTCCCTTTTCGGCCGCTCTATGCTGAACGGAAATTCGTTAATCAAAATTTCAAAAATTATTTCACTTGCCAGAAATTATTTTCTCTATCGTACCCTCTTGATCCAGCATGTGCGGCTCTGCCTCACCTCGCCCCTTAATTTCAAACTGCTGATTCGCCAGTGTCTTGTCGCTTACGACAATCCTATACGGCACACCCAGCAAGTCGGCGTCGGCAAATTTTTCCCCCGCCCTGATGTCGGTTCGGTCGTCATATAGTACCAAAACGCCCGCGCTAGTCAAGGCCTCGTATAGCTTGTCCGCCGCTTTGCGGACCTGCTCGCTTTCACCAATGGTTGCAAGATACACATCGTACGGCGCAATATTTGCCGGCCACAAGATACCCCTGTCATCGTGATGAGCTTCTACGATGGCGGCCATAGTCCGTCCAATGCCTATACCGTAGCAGCCCATGTAGTACTTTTGACGCTTGCCGTTATCATCCGTGTACTCGGCATCGTGCATCAAATTTGAATAATGGTAGCCAAGCTGGAAAATATTCCCCACCTCAATTCCCTTCCTCTCAACGAGTGGGCCGCCCTCCGGGCTAATGAACCCCGGCTGCGCCAACGCAATATCTGCTTCGATATCCGGTTTGTAATCCCGATCGATATTTATATTTAAAATGTCACGGTGTTTCTTATTGGCACCGCCGTACATATTGCGTACTGTCCGTAAACTCTTGTCACCTACTATCACTACTTCGTACCCGCTTTTTGCACCTTCCTTCGGCATATTTATAGGCGATATGAAGCCTGGTTCGCTGTGAACTTCCTCACAAATCTCTTCAACTGTCGCCAAACGCAGGTCCCAAGCACCCGCAGCTTGCATAAGTTTGGTCTCGTTCACGTCGAAGTCGCCACGGATAACGGCCAGAATATAGCGCTTGGTGGCTTCGTCAAAATACAAAACGTCTTTGGTCTGCCGCCACAACGGCAGGTTGTGCAGTTTCACGCCGTCTTCCATTGTCGTACCACGCACAGCATCGACTTCCTGCATTTCGCGCATTTCTTCGTCTAGGTTCTTATCTTCCATCCTAAAAGCGGCAACATCTTCGTGGGCGGCGTAACCGCTGGTTTCGTCGATAAAGTAGCGGCTTTCGCCCTGGTCGCTTTCTACTACGAATTCATGGCAATATTCACCGCCGATGTAACCATTGTCGGCTGCCACGACGTCTACTTTTAAGCCCAGCTCTTTAAAAATGGCCTTGTAGGCATCCCACATCTTCTGGTAGATCTTTTTAAATTGTTCCTCGGTGCTAAAGCTGTAGGCGTCCTTCATGACGAACTCGCGGGTACGCAGCAAGCCGCCGCGTGCACGCATTTCGTCGCGAAATTTCATGCTGAATTGGTAAATATTAAACGGCAGATCTTTGTAGCTGATGTTGAATTTGCGTACCAAATCCACTGCCATTTCCTCGGCCGTGCCACCTAGCGCAAAATCAGCGCCGCGGCGATCAGTAATTTTCATAAGCTCAAAACCGGTGGTCGTAGTACGGTTAGTTTCCTGCCACAATTCCAACGGGTGGAGCACGGGCATTACCACCTCTTGAGCGCCTGCGTTATTCATGTGCTTTCGCACCACAGCGACAATCTTGTCATGCACAGCAAGGCCAAGCGGCAATAGGTAATAACGCCCCGCAGTTGACTCGCGGATATAGCCAGCTCGCGTCAACAAGCGATGTGATGGAGTTTTATAATCCGACCCCTCTGTTTTAGATGTTCTGCCGAACAGTTGCGATACTTTCATCGTGTTTGATCCTTATTTTTGTACTGTCGTGATAAAAACGAGCGAGAAGAAGCTACGGCCTGCAGGCCGGAATAGTTTTAAGAGTAAAAATAGAAACTGCGCAAAATGTGCTCATAAAATGTATTATACCACGCGCTATATCACGGCAATGCTGGATAGCAAGATAATAAAGGCAACCGCATTCTTGAGAGCATGCACTGTCATCGGCGCCCAAAGCGCGCCGGTTTTTTCGCGCAAGTAACAAAGAATAAATGACAAGACCAGCGTATCGATCCCTGCTACCCACAGCAAACCTTCACCACTGGCCAGCAAGTGCGGGCCGGCGAACAGCAAACTTGTGATGAGTGTAGCCCAAAAAAACTTGAGCTTCTTGCGCATGCCCGTGAATACAAATCCCCTAAAGACTACTTCCTCTACAATGGGCGGCAGCACTACTAAACTAATCAAAGCCATTAGCTTGTCGCCCGGGCTAACCAAAAAATCAAAACCCAGCTCTTGCTTCTGGTCCAGATTTATCTGCGTATACTCACTGGCGGCAATAAAAACAACGGCAAGCAGTACATAGTATGCGGCGTATCCGAGCAACGCATAGCCTATGTCCCTCCAGACTGGACGGCGTCCAAAACCCAGCTGGCGCAAACCAGCGCCACGGCCGCGCAAGAAGGTCCACACAGCAAAAAAGATCACCGCATCACTTAAAAGTACAAAGAGGAATTGGCCAACCGTAGATGTCAACAGAACCTCGCCCGCCCCACTGACCCCGAAGAACAAAGCCAACACAAAACCGGCTAAAAATTGGGCGCCAATAAAAGACAATACCGTAACTACTACGGCAGCAACCGGGCCCCATGGCACAGCCGGGCCCCTGGCCGGAAAATCTCCTTGTTTCTCAGAAGAAACGTTTGACATCCACAATAGTGATTAAAACTATCAGTATCAGCAGAAATACGAAGCTGGTTCCCACAATACGCTCTTCCATATCCTGAGATAACCGCTTGCCAAAAAGCCGGGAGAGCAGCAGCACATAAAAGCGTCCGCCATCTAGTGCCGGGATGGGCAGAACATTCATAATGGCCAGGCTGAGTGAGATCAGGCCGATGATGAGAAGTACGAACTGCGCGCCCAACAAGCTGCCGTCGCGCAAGACCACCACGATCCCTACCGGACCGGAAACTTGCTCGCTCGCCTTGGCGGTGTCACCTTGGAATAACGCCCCCAGCGCCGTGCCCAACCCCTTAAATGTAGCGGCCGTAAACTGTCCGATCAGGCCTACCGATTGTACAGGCGCAGACCATGTAGCTCGTGTCATTGTAAACTCGGCAGGCGAAACCCCCAGATACCCCTTCTTCGCGGCTTCGTTGCCGCTCAATAGCGCAACGTTAGCCGTGCGCTCCTGGCCGCCGCGCTCGTACTTAACAACCACCTGCTGACCAGCGTATTGTTTGGTAATTTCCGGCAGCCTTGACGCGCTTGATATTTCCTGTTCGGCGCCCTTGGGTCCAATGGCGTTAAGACGATCCCGGGCCTGTAAACCCGCCTTTGCCGCCGGAGACTCGGGCCCGACATAGCCAACAAGCACATTCCGCTCAATCACCTTCGTGTCGCTTTTGACGGAATACTGGTTGTCAATAAGCTGAGGCATGCCAATCCAAGCCAGTGCGGTAAATATCACAAAAGCGGCAAGCAAATTCATGCCAACGCCGGCAAGCATGATTTTAGTTTTGGTCTTAAATGTCGCCGCACCAAAGCTACCCTCTTCCGTGGCCGCATCGCTCTCGCCCTTGAGCTTTACAAACCCGCCAATCGGCAACCAGTTAAGGCTAAAGATAAAGCCTTTTTTGGTTTTGCGCTTCCAGGCACGCGGCGGAAAGCCAATGCCAAATTCTTCAACTTCAACACCGTTACGACGTGCAGCCAAAAAATGCCCAAACTCGTGCAAAACGACCAGACCGATAAACAGTAATATTCCCAGTACTAATAGAAAAACTGACATGTACCCTCTCTTATTTCAGCCGTGCTAAGCGCCAAAGCGCCGCTGGCGGTTGTTGTACTCTTTTATAATATCGGCCACATCCTGTTTTGTCATGTCTGGCCAGTATTTTTCGAGAAACAATAGCTCACTATAAGAAGCACGCCAGAGCATAAAATTACTCAGACGCTGCTCGCCCGAAGTGCGCACGATGATGTCAATTGGAGGCACGTCCGGAGCGTACAGGCGCTTCGCGATTTCCTCTTCGTTGATCTCCTTAGCGCTTAGGCCATCCTCTACACACTTGCGCGCAGCATCGGCAATCTCTGAATGTCCACCATAGTTAAAGCAAATTAGTACAGTACCCTTATTGAGCAGCTTTGTAGCCTCCTCGGCTTTTTCAATAGCTTCCACCAGCTTTTGGCCAAGGCCCTCCCTGTGGCCCAAAATCCTCACCCGTATGCCATTTTTAATGAATCGCTTGAGGTCGTTTGAAATCGCCCTCATAGCGAGCTTCATCAAGCTGGATACTTCTTTTCTATCTCGCTGCCAATTCTCGGTAGAAAAAGCATACAGAGAGACAAATTCGACACCCCGCTCAAAGCTACCCTCCAAAACTTCACTCAAGGCGTTATACCCAGCCAGATGCCCATCAAACTCAGGAAGGCTATGCATACGCGCCCAACGGCGGTTACCGTCTAAAATATATCCTACGTGCGTAGGTACAGCTACTGGGCTTTTATCCATAAAACTCCTCTTGGCAAATCGCCGGTTACAGCGTCATGATTTCGGCTTCTTTGGCCTTGGCTGCGACGTCAACTTCGGTCCTAACCTTAGCTACGGCGTCATCAACTTGTTTTTCCAGGCGTTTAGCGTCGTCTTCGCCGATCATTTTATCTTTTTTTGCCTTATCAATTGCGTCCATGGCATCGTGACGGATGCCGCGTACGCTTACCATACAGTCTTCTACTTTGCCGCCCAAGGTCTTGGCTAAGTCGCGGCGACGCTCCTCGGTAAGGGCCGGTATGGGCACGCGCACTACGCGGCCATCATCCATCGGGTTAAGCCCTAGGGTCGGATTGTCACGGATGGCGCTAGCGATGGCCTGGATGTTACTTGGATCGAAGGGAGTAATCTGAATAAGCTGTGCTTCCGGCGCCGTAACGTTAGCTACTTGATTAAGCGGCATCTGTGTACCATATGCCATAACCATAACACCGTCCAACATGCTCGCGCTCGCCCGTCCGGTACGCACTTTCTTCAGCTCTTCATTAAAGTGTGCCGCGGCTTGCTTCATTTTTTCTTCGTATTGGTTGATGTCCATATCTTTCCTGCTTTAATACTTACCAGTGTATAACAAAACCACCTCATATGCAGAGGTGGTTTTGTGGTGGTGTTGTCTATTCGCTCACTTCGCCGAGAGCCATGCGGCTGAAACGGCGAACTACAATGTTTTCGCCCAGACGAGCGTTGTGCTCTTTTACGTAGTCGCCTACGGTTTGGTCTGGGTTCTTGATGTACGGCTGGTCCATCAGGCAGCGTTCGGCAAAGTGCTTCTTTAGCATGCCTTCTACGATCTGACCGGCGATGTTTTCCGGCTTGCCTTCAGCCTTTACCTTTTCGATAAATTCAGCCTTCACTGCTTCACGGTCGGCTTCTGGAATATCCTCAGCACTAACATACTGCGGAGCACTGGCTGCAATTTGCATTGCCAGGTCCTTCACCAGATTGGTGAAGATCTCGTTGCGCGCTACAAAGTCGGTCTCGCAGTTTACCTCAACGAGCACGCCGATACGGTTGTCGTGCAAGTAGCTACCAACAACACCAGCACGAGCTTCGCGCTCGCCGCGTTTTTCGGCTTTGGTCATGCCTTTTTTGCGCATTTCTGCCAAGGCCTTGTCGAAGTCACCCTTAGCTTCGTCCAGAGCTTTTTTCGCGTCGGTCATACCCACGCCAGTTAGCTCACGCAAACGCTTAATTTCTGCAATGTCTACTGCCATAGTGTAAGTCTCCTGCCCTGCCTTATTATTTCTTCTCTTCGTCTTTGTCTGGAGTTGCCTTGGCAACCTTCGCCCCGCCGGCTTCAATGGCCTTCTTGAGGTATTCTGCAACCAATTGTACAGTCTTGATAGCGTCGTCGTTGCATGGAATTGGATGTGTTACCAGAGTCGGGTCAGCATTCGTATCTACCAATGCAACGATTGGCACATTCAACTTGCGAGCCTCTTTAACAGCGTTAAGGTCGGCGACGATGTCGAATACAAATACAGCACCAAGCTTTGCGGCCATATTCTTGATGCCACCATAAACGTTGTTCATGGCGTCGATTTCTTCTTGGAAACGCTGCACTTCAAGCTTACTGTACTTGCCTGCCAGCTCACCGGAAGCCATTTTGTCTTCCAGGTCCTTGAGGTGCTTGACGCGGGCATTAATAGTAGGCCAGTTGGTCAACATACCACCAAGCCAGCGCTCAGTTACATAAGGCTGCTTTACCTCTTCGGCCAAAGCCTTAACGATATCCTGGGTTTGGCGCTTAGTAGAAACCAAAAGCACTTGCTTGCCTTGAGCGACTGTGTCGGAAATAAATTCCAAAGCCTGCTCCATCTTACTCACCGTGTGGGTGAGGTCGATGATATGACTGCCGCCACGCTTTGAGTGAATGTACTCAGCCATTTTTGGGTGCCAACGGGCAGTCTTGTGACCGAAGTGCGCACCGGCCTCCAATAGTTGTTTAATGTCTACGTCAACTGTAGCCATTTTTGTTAGTCCTTTCTCTTCGGTTTAGGTACCCATCTGCTCCTACACGGCTCGCAAATGGGAGGATTTAATCCAAACCTGATTAATTTATGA
The DNA here is from genome assembly GCA_036524895.1 of Saccharimonadales bacterium (SeqCode). Taxonomy (GTDB): domain Bacteria; phylum Patescibacteriota; class Saccharimonadia; order Saccharimonadales; family UBA4665; genus PMNU01. The sequence continues at coordinate 4,772 of DATDBJ010000021.1, read as the reverse complement.
CATGAACATTATAACAGATAACCACCCCTGTCGTCTATACTTGGATATATACCTTTGACATTTTGGGATTAAACAGATACAATACTCTGGATTATGAAGAAAAGCATTCACCCAAAGAGCTACCGTCCAGTAGTGTTCGAAGACCTGAACAACGGGTTCAAATTTTTAACACGCTCGGCCGTAGCAACCGAAGAAACTATTAAATGGGAAGACGGCAAAGAGTACCCATTGGTTAAAGTGCACATCACCAGCCAATCTCACCCCTTCTTCACTGGCGAAGAGCGCGTATTGGACATCGAGGGCCGCGTAGACAAATTCAAGGCTCGTGCCGAAGCTGCTGCCAAGGCGCGTGAGGCCCGCATGAACGCCGCCAAGAAGCAAGCCGCCCGCCACGCCGCCAAGGCCGATAAAGCTGAGGCCAAGAAAAGCTCCAAAGCTTAGCCGCAACTAGCTACTAACCGCCTCGAATATTACATTCAGGCGGTTTTTCATATCCCATGTATACTTAAGAAGACTATGGAACAAAAAGAGCAACACTTACGAACAGAATTAGCGGAATTAGCGGAACGCCTAAGTGATCCAAACATTTACGCCACCCGAGAATACCCCAAGCTGGCCAAGCGCCGTACTGAGCTGGAATCCGTGATCTCCCTGTTTGACGAGCGTACTGTCCTGCAAAAAGACCGCCAGGAAGCCGAAATGCTATTTTCTGGCGACGATCCCGAACTCGCCGAGCTGGCAAAAACCGAGCTTGAAGAATTGACCATAAAAATTGCCGCCAACGAAACTTCACTGCAAGAAGCCCTCACCCCAAAAGACCCTAATGACGAACGAGATGTTGTTATAGAAATCCGCGCAGCGGCCGGAGGCGACGAGGCCAGCCTGTTTGCCGGCGACCTATACCGCATGTACGTTCGCTGGGCCGAACAACATCGCCACAAAGTAGAGCTCATAGAAGAAACTCCGTCCGAAGTGGGCGGCTTTAAAGAAATTATCTTTGGCGTGCGTGGCGAGGAAATGTACAAAAAACTCAAATTTGAGGCGGGTGTCCACCGTGTGCAGCGCGTTCCAAGCACTGAAAGCCAAGGCCGCATTCACACCTCCACCGCTACCGTTGCGGTGCTACCCGAGGCCGAAGAAACCGACATCGAGATCAGCCCCAACGATTTACGCATAGATGTTTACCGTGCCAGCGGCCACGGCGGGCAATCGGTCAACACCACCGACTCCGCGGTGCGCATTACTCACCTGCCCACTGGCATCGTAGTGACTTGCCAGGACGAAAAGTCACAGATCAAAAATAAAGAAAAAGCACTCGGTGTGCTACGCGCCCGCCTGCTCGCCGCCAAGATCGAAGAAGAACAAAAGCAACTATCCGACGCCCGTAAAAAACTAATCGGCAGTGGCGACCGTTCTGAGAAAATTCGGACTTACAACTTCCCGCAAGATCGTATCACCGACCACCGCATAGGGTATAGCCGCAGCAACATTCCGGGCGCCCTAAACGGCGAGATCGACGATCTTGTCGACAAGCTCCAAGAGTTTGATCGCCAGCTGATTAACAGCGAGTCATGACCGTTCAGGAATTCCTAAAAGAAGCGACACGTATCCTTAGGGAGGCGGAAATTTCAAGCGCGCGCCTGGACTGCATTATTCTTCTCGAAGACGCATTAGGGCTGGAGCGAGCGGCCATTTTAGCCCGCCCAGAAACCGAAGTTACACAGCCGCAATTAAGTAAATTGAACAAAGAAATTGCTCAAAGGACAAAGCATGTACCTCTCGCCTACATCAGAGGTGAAGCGCCATTCTATGGCCGCGATTTTATAGTTAACGCAAAGGTTTTGGTGCCGCGTCCGGAGACCGAAATTATGATAGAAATGCTCAAAAAACTGCCGCTGCCCGCCAGTCCGAGCGTTGCTGATATAGGTACCGGTTCCGGCTGCATCGGCATTACCGCGGCACTTGAGCTACCTGGCGCCCAAGCAGAGCTATACGACATAGACGCCGAGGCCTTAGAGGTTGCAGCCGAGAATGTACGCACCCTCAAAGCAAATGCAAAAATTCAAGAAAGCGATTTACTGGAAGCAAAACCCACCACTGATGTCATTCTAGCCAACCTGCCTTACGTTCCAGAGCGCTACGAAATCAATCGGGCGGCCGGGCATGAACCAAAACATGCTATTTTTGCAGGCGAAGACGGCCTTAAACTATACCGTAAATTCTGGGGGCAAGTTGCAACTCTACCGCAAAAGCCACAATTTGTTCTTACCGAATCACTGCCACCGCAGCATAACGATTTATCCTTGTTAGCAAAACACTCGGGTTATACGCTAGTGACAATCCAAAACCTAATACAAGTCTTCAGATCCGCTAGCTCGTAGGCGCGGCGCCTAATGTTACGTCGATCTTCTGCTCTTTGCCATCCCGAACAATTGTTAACGTAACCTTATCGCCTACCCTATGCTTGTTAATAAGGCCCGACAGGCTGTTAGATTGATCTATAGCAGTCCCATTTATTTGAGTTATGACGTCACCGGCTTTTAAGCCTGCCTTTTCTGCCGGACCACCGTCCACCAAGGGGTCCCCGCCGGTAATCGCAGGCGGGGCTATATACGCGCCATGATTAACACTCAAGCCGTATTGCCCGGCTGACGCATTGCTTAGAGGTATATAAATTACACCGAGGTATGGACGCTGTAGCTTACCGGTTTGCTTAACGGAGTCGATAAGGCCCATCACATCGTTAATTGGTATGGCGAAACCTATATTCTGCGCATCTCCGCCAGCTACGGCCGTGTTGATGCCCACGACCTGACCATCCAGATTAACTAATGGGCCTCCGGAGTTGCCCGGGTTAATTGCGGTATCTGTTTGAAATAAATTCTCCAGGTTCTCACCGCCTTCGCTGTCGGCGGCCTGGATATTTCGACCATAGCCGGATATTATCCCGGAGGTTACTGTGTTCTGAAACTGGCCAAGTGCATTGCCGATAGCCACTACAGGATCACCAACCTGCATCTTGGCCGAATCGCCTATTTTTGCAGGCTTTAACTTCTTGCCCTTCGTATCGTTAATCTTAATAAATGCTATATCCAAACTATCGCGACTGGAGGTACGACCGACGACACTAACTCCCTCAAACTCCGTACCGTCCGATAAAATGACTTTCACTCCAGAGGTGCCAGTCGGAACGACGTGCCGATTGGTTATGATAAGACCATCCTCTGTCAGTATAATGCCCGTGCCCGCGCCCTGACTCTCTCTTGAACCAAAGAAGCTCTGTGTTGTGGCGGTCGTTTCTATAGACACAACGCTGGCGCCGACATCCTTGGCAATTTGATTAATAAGCTCGCCCTGGCTTTTTAAGATTACCTGCTGTTTCTCGACAGGGCTTACTACGGCGGATTGATCTTTTGCAGCGAGCCAACCGCCCAGAAAACCTGCCGCCAGGCTAACGATAAGGAGTGCGGCCATAGCCAAAAACCTGATTTTGGGGTGCTCCGGGCCGAGCGCCGGCTTACTATGACGATCCGTTGCCGTCGGTTTCTCGGACATACCTGACATATCTTCCATACTACCTATTATACCCTCCCACTTACTACGGAATTATCTTAACAATGCGCGTACAGTACTGGCAACATTGATAGCCAAAGAAATTGCAACGGCAACCACTATGGCGCAAGTTGTCGCCACAATTTCGATGCGCACCAGCTTGGATAATTTGTCGTGGTGGTCCAAATAATACAGCGCCGCCAACCCGTAACCAATAGCCACCAACAGTAACGTAGGCTGCGCAATCGTGCCGTAAAACAGCAGCCAGTGGCCCAGGGCCCAAGTAAGTGCAGCGGCAAAGTAAGCCCAAAGATAAGAGAGCAGCTTGGCATATGGCTCATCAAAGCTGTCAAAAAAGTGCCTGGCAGCCAAATAACAGGTTAAGGCAACGGAGAGTACGAGCCAGTATAGTGCGCTGCCGCCCCACTCCATAAATATTGCGCTAAGCCCAAGCAAAAGTCCCGTCATGGCCTGAACCGAAACCAAAAGAGGGCCAGACGCAGGTTTAATCACCAGCAGCCAGACTGCGTAAGCACCGGTCCAGGCTAACTGAGCGAACTGGCTGTCACTATCGACCATAAACACAAGCAACGATATGCTCACTATGATATCTATAGCGTTGGCTCGGATATTTGCTGGCCAAAAACGCGGGCGAACCGCAAACATCCGCCATTTACTTAGCAATATCAGAGCCAAGGCAAGCTGAACGAATTCAATTCTTACCAGCACGAATATCAGTAGAACTAAGAGTACGTTCGAACCTAGATGCGCTAAGCGCGAAAATCCGCCGGCTGGTTTGATTTTATTAATTAACGGTCTCATGGTTACTGGCTCTGACCTAGGATTACTACAAAATCAACGCCTTGAGCCTGAATATTTGCATCGGGCACTTTAGTCACAGCCTTAACTCCTAAACGCTTCTCCAGGTAATTGCGGGTGAATGGCTTGTTGCCGCCGGTCATATCAACCAAAGTCGTACGGGTGTAATCTTGGGTCGGCGCGTCAGCAATTACCGTGACGTTATAGCCGTAGGACTTGAGCAAGTTTGCCTGCTTCGTCGCCAGGCCAGCCGTAGCCGTGCCGTTCAGGACCGACAGCGTTGCATTCTCCTTCGCCAGGTAAGGGTCTTTCAGGGAGTTACGTATATAGTTTTGAATCTCACTATAGTCGCCGTAGCCAGCGGTCGGGCGCACCACAGACTGACCATCAACGTTATCGGG
>DATDBJ010000020.1:0-6134 GCA_036524895.1 Saccharimonadales bacterium (SeqCode) | reverse complement strand
GGTCTGGGCACTACGGCCGCAGGCACTACCGTTGCAGATGGAGCTTCCCTATACTTTTATAAAAGCTCTGGAGATGCCACATATGCCGAGCCTCTGACATTGAGTGGCGGCGGTGCTAGCGCCTCTTTGCCGACGATTAAGCTGGCAAATGGCTACGGCTCGGGTAGTGTCGTAAATCCTCCCTATTCGACCACGACCTTCACCGGTGCCATTACGCTTCAGTCGAACATAAACGTCGGCGCTGGCGACCGTAATGGTAAGGTTACGGGCATCATAACAGGTAACTACACAATCACTATTACAGATTCGTCGTCGGGCACTTTCGAGATCGCATCCTCCTCAAACGGCTCGGCAACAGCAAATGGCGTGCTCAAGGCTGCCGTAAAGGAAACAAAGTACGAGGCAGATTCACCATCTACGTCGATTACTGTTAACCCGAATGAAACGGCAATTGTGACGGGTACGTATGGGGGCGTCACCGTTAACGCCGGGGGTACGTTAAAAGGTACGGGTACAGTTGGGGATGTACTTGTAGTTGGGACAATCGCTCCTGGTTTGAGCCCCGGGTGCTTGAACACGAGTAACCTGACACTTTTGAGTGGCTCGATCTACGACTTCGAAGTTGGTGGAGCTACCGCATGCACTGGATATGACCAAATCGTCGTTACAGGCACTACTCAGGCTGAAGGCACGCTGAACCTTAGTCTCTACGATGGTTTCAAGCCGGTTGCCGGCCAGAAGTACGTAATCATAAATAATGATGGTTCTGACGCGGTTAATGGTATATTTGCCGATCTCGCCCAGGGTGCTACCTTTACAGTAGGTGGCTACACCTTCAGCATTAGTTATGTGGGTGGTGATGGCAATGACGTTGAATTAACCGTTACGGCCGTTCCGCCGAGCACTGGTTTTGCTCTAATCAAGAACAGCCCGTTTGTGAGTATGGCTGCCATGGTGGGCGCAGCAGGTGTCATAGCATTAATGGCCCGTCGCAACTTCAATTTTGCTTTCCGTAAGCGTTAGAGTCGCGCAGTAAAAACAAAATTAACAAATTAAAACAAATATGCCTGGAATGAAGACATCCCTGAGCGGCCCGGCATTTGCCGGAAGGCTCAAAATATCGTACAGCAGGCGCTCGACCTACGAGCGCCGTGCGGTCGCACCTCGGCGACGTATGATTAGCGACGTTCGTGTTGCCGTCCCAGCAAAGCCTGCGCCCTTCAGCTTCAGCTCGGCTTCTGTGCGCCGGCCTGCTCCAAAACTCGTGCCGCCGCGTCAGACTAGATCGCGTGTTTTAAAGCGGCAGCTGGTGAGCAAGCAGAAGCCTTTCGGGCGTCGCCGCAGGCCGGTTAATTTCCGCAGCTTGGCGCTCGCATCGTTGGCGACCGCGCTTTTTGTTTTTGGCATCGGTGTCGGCATCGTACAGCTTAACACTAATGAAAAGGTTAAAGCTCAGGTAAAAACTCTGGCTGCGAAGAGCGGGGAGAAGAGTGACGATTCTCTTGCAGGCGGCCTGCCGTCCGAGGACAGGCCGGGCGACATAAGTGGTTATCACGTTAGTACTGCGTTACCGCGCGTCATCAAGATACCAGGCATAGATGTAGAAGCTAAAATATTGCGCTTGGGGGTCAAAGCAAGCAATGAACTAAAATCCCCGGCCAATATTTACGATGCCGGGTGGTATGAGGGCAGCGCCCGCCCTGGCGAAAGCGGCGCTATGTTCATCGGCGGCCACGTGCATGGTCCAACGCGGCCCGGTGTATTTTACGACCTCAAGAAGATGAAGGCCGGAGACAAAATAACTATCGAGCGCGGCGACGGAAAAGTATTCACATACCATGTGGTTAAAAGCCAGTCCTACGATAAAGACAGCGTAGATATGGGCGCAGCCTTTTCCTCAATCGAACCAGGCAAGCCCGGCCTCAACCTCATGACCTGCGATGGCGGCTTTGATGACGCCGGAAACTATAGTAAGCGTCTGATAGTTTTCGCTGTTCAAGATTAAAATGTTGACCATTATACATTTTGCGGCGTATAGTTCTATACAAGGATTTGTGCTAAGTGTCTAGCAGTCCGATTTCAAAAATTTCTAAAATTTCATTCGAATTTCAGAATAGTTGATGGCTAGAGAAGTGAAAGCGATTGCTATCTGCTAATCTGTACCGATAGAAAGGATATCCCATGGATCCAATTACCATAGTGCTCGCTGTGGCGGGCATTGCCGTTGGCTTTGGCGCTAATACCGTTATTACCAAGAGGAAGATCGGCTCGGCGCAAGACCAAGCCGAAAAGGAGCTCTTAAAAGCCAAAAAAGAAGCTTCCAAATTAAAAGACGAGGCTCGTGAAGAGGCTCACAGGCTTATTGAAGAAGGCCGCAAAGAAGAGCAGGCGCGCCGCCGCGAGCTAAAAGACATCGAACAACGATTAGTCTCCCGCGAAGACACGCTCGACAAAAAACTAGACGAGCTGGATAAGCGTACTGAGAAATTGCGCGTAGCCGAAGGCGAAGTCGAGGAGCTTAAAGACGAAATCCGCGCAATCCGCAAGCGCCAGCAAGAGAAACTGGAGAAAGTTGCCAACCTCAGCAAGGAAGACGCTGCCCAGAAGCTGATGCAAATGACCGAGCGCGACATTAAGCACGATCTGACCGGTTTGATCTCAAAGCTCCAAAATGAAGCCAAGGATAACGCTGAGGAAAAGGCCGCACTGATCATCACTACCGCCATGGAACGCATGGCCAGCGAGGTTACTGCTGAGCGCACCGTGACCTCCGTCAAGCTTGAAGACGAGGAAATGAAGGGCCGCATCATCGGTAAAGAGGGCCGCAACATTCAGGCCCTACAGCGCGCTACTGGCGTGGACATCATGGTTGATGACACTCCGGGCTATGTAGTGCTTTCGAGCTTCGACCCTGTTCGCCGCGAAGTCGCCCGCCAGGCACTTGAAATGCTGATGAAAGACGGTCGCATCCACCCCGGCCGCATTGAAGAAGTCGTAGAAAAAGCACAAAAGAACGTCGAAAAAGACGTCGTCCGCGCCGGTGAAGACGCCGCCCGTGAAGTCGGCGTAATCGGTATCCCTAAGGAAATTTTGCACCTTCTTGGCGAGCTTAAGTACCGTACAAGTTACGGCCAGAACGTACTCAAACATTCTACCGAAATGGCGCACATCGCCGGCATCATCGCCGAAGAAGTAGGCGTCAACGTCAAGGTCGCCAAATACGCCGCTCTGGTGCACGACCTCGGCAAAGCCCTCACCCACAAAATGGAGGGCAAGCATCACCACATCAGTGGTGAGATACTACGCAAGTATGGCGCGCCCGAAGCCGTAGCTTTAGCGGCCGAGCAGCATCACGATGACGTAGAAGCCACCAGTGTTGAGGCTTTGATCATCCGTGTTGTCGACGCCATCAGCGCATCGCGCCCCGGCGCCCGCAACATCTCGGCAGAAAACTTTGCCGAACGCATGAAAGAGCTGGAAAACGTCGCCAACAGCTTCAACGGTATCGAAAAATCTTACGCCATCAGCGCCGGCCGCGAAGTACGCGTATTCGTTAAGCCCCAGAACATTGATGATCTGGCCGCCATCAAGCTCGCCCGAGACATCGCCACTAAGATAGAGAGCACTATGCAATACCCCGGCACAATCAAGGTGAACGTCATCCGCGAAACCCGCGCCGTCGAATTCGCCAAATAGTGGGTGTTTGCGAAAAGTTTGTTAGTGAGCCGGACCAGGCTTTTGCGGGTCGGATCGCAGCGGTGATGAGCGCCGCCGTTTCTGACTACTCGCGGGTGTCAGGAATCGCAATGCCGGTTTTGGTGGCCGGCGAGTATTGCGCGCAACTTAGTGCGCTATCTTACGAGCGTTTGACTGACGCAGGCGTGCCCATGCAGGTAAGGCTGCACACGCGCCCTAGAGTGGCTCATTACTATTTGAGAACCGCAGATGGTCGACTGGTTGCGGATGCTACATGGCAACAGTTTCTGGCGTCGCGTAAACGGGGCGGCGAGCTTCCTGCAATAGCGGTGTATGACCAGCAGATGGTTAACCAAGCCTTGGGCTACTTGGGGTTGTCCAGGAGGCGGTTCGTAATATGGAACGATGCCGAAGATAGCGGCCACCGCTGGTATCATTTTAATGATCCGGTATTGAATGCCCTGTTGGAAGATTAGTAATGAGCTGTTTTTAGTGTGAGGTTAAGCTGATATCAGATATTATAAGATTAATGATCAAAGCAGTTTTGTTCGACTATGGCGGTGTCCTGACTGAAGGTGGTAAGGTTGGCGGCATTCCCGAGACGCTGGGTGCGCTGTACGGCATTGCTCCAGACGAGATTAGAATCGCCGACCTGCACGAAAAACTCATTGTCGGTGCAATAAATGAAACTCAGTTTTTTGAGGAGCTGAACAGCCGCTACGGTAAGGTCAAAAAGCTAGACGTTACGACATTCAATGCCAATAACCATGATTTTGTGACGCCTTGCAAGCCTGTATACAGTCTGGCTGCAAGACTGCGCGGTGCCGGCATCAGGACGGGAATCCTCTCCAACGTGTACGCCATAGCCGCCGAGCAACTGCGTAGCGCAGGTTTGTATAAAGATTTCGATCCAGTCGTTCTGTCCTGCGAGGAGCACTTGGCCAAGCCGGCTCCTGCCCTATACGAGCGGACACTACAAAAACTCGGTTTGTCAGGGAGCGAAGCGCTATTTATAGACGATCAAGAGCGCTTTATGCCGCCCAAAGAGCTGGGTATCCACACCATCCTGGCAGTTTCGCCGCAGCAGATCGTAGCCGATGTCACAGCACTAATTTATGGGAAAAACAAGATAAAAGTATGAAGCCAGAAATAGAAGCCAAATTTTTAGATGTAGACCACGATGCTCTCCGCGCCAAACTAAAAGAAATCGGCGCCGAATGCACGGACCCCATGCGTCTTAATATCGAAATGGAGGGGCCGGACGAGGCCGGCCTGAAAGACCTGGCAGCAAAGCTGGGCTTGGATTGGAGCAAGGTTTGTCATGGCAGTGTCGAGATCGTGTACCGTGGTGAGTACGACGTAACAGACGAAGACATTAACAAAATTCAGGTTATCACTTTTGAAGAGCCGACCCCTGTATGGCTGGAACAGAGGCGGCGCGCATGAATATTTTGTACGTAGGCGATGTTATGGCCGAGCCGGGCATTGCAGTGATAGAAAAAGTGCTGCCCGATTTGCGGCGCGAGCGTGATATCGACTTTGTAATTGCGCAGGCCGAGAACTTGAGTGATGGCAAGGGTGTGCGCATTGCCGACTTTGAACGACTGCAAAAGGCTGGTGTAGATTTCTGTACCGGCGGCAATCACACAACAGCGCGGGAAGAAATTTTTGCATTCTTAAGTGACCCCAAGACTCCTATCATCCGCCCCGCAAATTATCCGGCAGGCACGCCGGGTTTGGGCTATAAGTACGCCGAAACGTCAAAGGGGAAGGTGTTGGTCATTAGCCTACTTGGGCAAATTGTTGGCAAGGATGCCGACAAGCCGGTAGATAACCCACTGCGGACAATCGACCGCATTTTAGAGGAAGAGCGCTTGGTGTCTCGCGCTGCGACGATTGTTAATTTTCATGGAGATTTTAGTAGCGAAAAACGCATCATCGGCTACTATTTAGACGGCCGGGTAACGGCGGTAATCGGCGACCATTGGCATGTGCCAACTGCCGATGTCGATATTTTGCCGAATGGCACTGCACACCAGACCGACGTTGGAATGTGCGGTTCTTTGGATTCCAGTCTGGGCGTGAAATTCGACACCCTCATTCCCCGCTGGCGCGACGAAAAAGTAACCCGTAACCAGCTCGAAATCGCAGGGCGGATGCAATTCAACTCTTTACTTATCAAGACAAGCCCGCTTACTGGTTTAGCCACATCGGCCGAACGTATTGCTACAATCTTTGGTCAAATCACTGTACAATAAAACTTATGTTTACGAGCTTTTCGGGCGCGGTTGCCTGCTGCCATATAGAGGGCAGGGCATCGTAATGGAAAATATTGTTAGAGCCCAAAGTAAAAAGCGCATGTATGTGCTGCGAGTTTATGCGTCATTGGCCTTTGTATCGCTCGCATTTTTTGGCAGCCTGCATGTTTTTGTAGAAAG
>DATDBJ010000019.1:0-22794 GCA_036524895.1 Saccharimonadales bacterium (SeqCode) | reverse complement strand
ATGACTCGGTGTCGTGCAATAGGTGGCGAGCATTGAGCAACGGGCGCGAGTTGCCTTTGGGCGTGCCTTTTTGGCGGATGTACACAAAGTTGGCCATTTCGGCGATATTGCGAATCATGTCGGCAAAATTATCCTTACCTTTGCTGCGTAGCTCGTTCTCTAACTCCTCGGAGCGGTCAAAATGGTCTTCTATTGCCCGCTTGGTGTAGCCCGTTACGATGATTATGTCGGTTACGCCGGCGGCAACCAACTGCTCTACGATAATCTGGATCACCGGCTTATCGACAATCGGCAGCATCTCCTTAGGCATGGCCTTGGTCTGCGGCAAAAACCGCGTCCCAAACCCTGCGGCGGCGATAACAGCTTTAGTTGGCTTTCTGTACTTCATTTACCCTCCTCTTTTGTAGTTCTTCATATGCCAGTAGCACAGCACCCGGATCTGCCATTTTGCCAGAGCCCGGCGCGCCGCTGACAAGTACGAGTAGCGGGCGGTTTGACTCTGAGTTCATGATGATTTTATAACCCTTAGTGTTTTTTTATGAAGTCTTGGGCGAGTGATGGATTGGCTCGGCCTTGGGACGCTTTCATGATTTGGCCGACCAAGAAGCCTATGGCTTTCATTTCGCCGTTCTTTACATCTTCCACGGCTTTGGGGTTTTCTTCTATAACTTTTGCTACAATTTTGGCAATTTCGCCTTCATCCGACTCCTGGATGAGATTGTGTTGCTTGGCGTAGGCTTCAATATCATGCAGTTCTTCGGCGCTGGTCAAAAAGGCGATAATGAGCGTTTTAGCGTTGGAAGAACTGAGCTTACCATCCTTTACCAATCCTGCAATTTTGCGGTAGAGTGCGAGCCGCCCTTGGTTGGTTAGCCATGTAGCGCGCTTGGCATCAGAATCACGGCGCAGCGGGACCTCGATGTTTACAAACCAGTTGGCCAGCGTTTTGGCAAATTCTTTGTCCTCGATGACTTCTTCAATAAGCGCGAGATAGCTGACTTCCGGCTCGTCCAGATCGGCCTCGAGCAACAATTCCATGGCCGACTTGTCCAGGCCGAGCGCGCTCAGACGCTGGCGCCACGCATCGGGCATAGCGGGCATTTCTGCACGCACGGTTTCGATCATATCGTCGGACAGCTCGATTGGCGGGATGTCCGGGTCGGGCATGTAGCGGTAATCCTCGGCGTTTTCTTTGGTGCGCTGAGTGAAGGTGCGCTGCTTGGCATCATCCCAACCGCGGGTTTCCTGCACGACTTTTTCGCCTTTTTCGAGTACTTCGATCTGGCGGTTAATCTCATACTCGACCGTTTTTTCGACAGCGCGGAAGGAGTTAATATTCTTGGTTTCGGTGCGCGTACCCCACTCGTCGGTCTTGCTGACGCTAACGTTGACGTCGAATCGCATGTTGCCGTAGTAGAGGTTGCAGTCGGACACGCCAGCGTAGCGCATGCGCAGGTACAGTTCGCGGGCGTAGGCTTTAGCCTCGGCGGCAGAGTGGATATCCGGCTCGGATACAATTTCGAGTAACGGTGTTCCAGCCCGGTTAAAATCCACCAGGCTGTAATCTTTGCCGGCCGGGTGAGTGCTCTTGCCGGCATCGGCCTCCATCTGGACACGATTGATGCGAACAGTAACCGGCTTGCCATCGACGTCGACGACAACAGAACCGCCCACGATGATCGGGCGAGCCAGCTGCGAAATCTGGTACCCCATGGGGAGGTCAGGGTAAAAATAATGCTTGCGCTCGAAGTAACTGCACTTTTGCGGCTCAGTGCCAAGAGCGAAGGCGGCACGCATCGCCAGGTGCACGGCTTCCTTGTTAAGTACGGGCAACGCGCCCGGCAGGCCAAAGCAGATGTGGCTAATCAAGGTGTTGGGCTCGGCCTCGCGCGCGTCATTACCTACGGCCGCAAACAGCTTAGTTGCGGTCTTAAGCTGCACGTGACATTCTATGCCAATTGTCGTCCTGTACTGGCTGCGTACGCTCGCATCAATCATCGCTTTAACGCTCCTAGGTCTTTTAGCGCCTGGCGGATGGCGATCAGTCCTTCTTTGAGGTCTTTCTCGGTCAGTTTAAAATCGGGGCTCGCTTCTACTTCTTTACGCAGCTTATGGGCAAACCATGCGCCGTCGTTGTCGGTAAATAATCTCTGAGCCTTTACCATGCGCTCGCCCATACTGCTTCCACGGAAACGATTCTTTTTAAGGGCGATGTCGAGTAGGTTGTCGGCCTGAATAAGCGCCACGTCCCAACGGTCTTTGTTGCGGAGCAGCTTTTGCAGCTCGCGCCACTCTGACTGAAAGTACTCCTGCTTAAGCTTTGGCGGCCGCTTCCAGCGCCAGATAAAAAAGCCGGCTGCGCCGAGCGCAGACAATACCACCGCCGCTAGTGTGATCCATCCGATCATCTAAATAACTCCTCCGCACCCTTAGAGATACCGAGCAGTGCGCGGTCGGCGCGCCGTGGTGCCATAATTTGTAAGCCTACTGGCAAGCCGTTGCTCTCGCCTGCCGGGAGGCTGATCGCCGGGATGCCGGTCAGGTTGGCGGCAACAGTCATTACATCAGCCAGGTACATTTGGAGCGGGTCGCCGCTGTTTTCGCCAATCTTAAAAGCAGTTGTGGGCGTTACCGGTCCGACCAGAAAGTCGACTTCCTTGAATACATCGTTAAACTCATTAATGAGTTTGGTGCGGACAGTTTGCGCCTTTCGGTAATATGCGTCGTAATAGCCACTACTGAGCACGTACGTGCCGATCATGATTCGACGCTTGGCTTCTTTACCAAAACCTTGGCCGCGCGACTGCATGTAGCTATCTTCCAGATCTTTTGCGCCGCTATAGCTAAACTGGTAGCGCTGGCCGTCATGTCTACTTAGGTTGCTACTCACCTCTGCCGGAACAACGATGTAGTACACGGCGAGCGCGAGAGGCAAAGACGGCAAACTCACCTCCTTGATGTCGGCGCCGGCGGCTTTCATTTTCTCTATTGCCGCTTCGATCACAGCTTTAACTTCTGGGGTGACGCCCTCATTCATGTATTCTTTGACGACGCCGATTTTTTTGCCTTTTACGCCGGCTGGTGCATCTATATATCCATCTGCCTCACGCTCAATTGTCGTACTGTCGAGCGGATCGCGGCCGGCCATTACATCAATAACTACAGAGGCGTCTTCGATAGTACGGGCAAAAGTACCCACGGTGTCGGTGCTGCTGGCCATGGCTACGATGCCACTGCGTGACATCAGGCCGTATGTTGGCTTGTAGCCGACGCAGCCGACAAAGCTGGCGGGCTGGCGCGTAGAGCCGCCCGTGTCGGTACCGAGTGCGAATGGCGCCATATCAAGTACTACGCTCGCTGCAGAACCGCCTGATGAGCCGCCCGGCACGCGCTCTTTGTCGTGTGGGTTTTTAGTTACAAAGAAATCGCTGTTCTCTGTGCTGGCGCCGTGTGCAAAGGCGTCCAGGTTAGCCTTGGCTACGCAAATAGCACCTTCGGCCTCTAATTTTTCGATGACGGTAGATTGGTACGGGGCCTCAAAACCCTTGAGCATATTGCTAGCGGCGGTAGTTTGCGCGCCAAAAACCAAAAAGTTATCTTTGGCGATAAAGGGTACTCCGGCCAAGCGGCCGACTTTTTGACCGTCTTTAACTGCCGCGTCGATATTGGCGGCACGCTCTCGGGCACGCTCGGCAGTTGTCGCGATAATAGCGTCGTATTCTTTCTTTTCTTCGATTGTTTTAAGTGCCCGCTCCACCAAGCCGGATGCTTTCAGCTCGCCTGACTGTACTTTGGCGGCCAACTCTTTAATGGGCAACCACTGGCTCATCCGATCATCCTCTTTACTTTGACGTGGCGGTCTTCTGCTTTTGGCGCAATGCGCAATAGGTCGTCCGGGGTAACACCGTAGTCTATAACCTTATCTTCGCGCATCACATTCTTGAGTCCGGTAGTTTGGCTTGTCGGCTCTAGGCCATCGACATCGACACTCTGGAGTTGCTCAAAGTACTCTAAGATCTTACTTAGCTCGTTGCGATACTTCTCGGCCTCTTCGTCGGTAATAGTAAGACGAGCGAGCCGAGCCAACTTTAAGACATCCTCGCGGGTTAAATCTGCCATATTTACTTTTACTATATCAGAAATTTCTAGAGGTCGGCAAGTTCTGCTGCAGTTGGCCACGCGTTAAAGGTGCAGCCTTGTAAGTCGATTGACTGCTGCTGCATTACTGGAGCAGGCTGGCCAGCGCCCGGGCAGCTACGATGGCCGAAGCCGAACCAGTGGCCGGTTTCGTGATTTATTACCATCACCCGATAATCCTCGAGCGTGCCACCAGCGGCGTTCCAGGGGTCGGTAGCGCCCGTCCAGCGGTCATAATTAACTACTACATTTGGCCCGACGCGGCAGCTGTAGTAACTGTCGCAGATTGCCCCGAAGCTCGTCATGGATGCTGGTGCACTCAGCCAGGCGGTAAAATCGCAGCCGCTTTCGGCATGCACTAGCGCCGCTGCGCCGCCATTATTCCAGCCGCGCGGGTCACCGTATACGGCGGCCAGCTTTTGACGGTACTCCGTTAGGGCAGATGCGTCGACACCCTTTACGGCCGTGCAGTAGTGATACACCTTAACGCCTTGATTGGCCAGTGCAAAATTAACCGCCTGTTGTTTTGACAGTGCATAGTGAATGGCGCTTATCGCTTCGCTCTGGTTGACAGCGGTAATGCCAAATCCGGACGCTGCACGGGCAACCACCTCCCCGATTTTTGCATCAGACAACTTGAGTGTCTGATCTGAGGGTTCATAGAAGTTAGCAATATCCGTGCGGCTAAGCTGCTTGCTACGCCCAGTATTTGTGAGCGTGATTTTTGTCTCCAGACGTTTTTGTAGCAAACTAAGCTCGCTCTGTAGTTTGCCGGTTGGTGCGCTTGAATTGGTCGCCTTGGTTGGCACTGCTAAAGTGTTTTTACCCTGCTCTAGCGAGCTTATTAGGCTCATGCGCAGCTGAGAAATTTCGGGCTGGTACCCCGCCTCGGGTGGCACGATTGCAAAGTTGTTATCCCTAAAAGCGATGCGCTCCGGCAAAGGCGCCTTAGTAAAAGTCGTCTCCAGCTCTTCCGCGGCGGCTGCGAACTGCGAATTATCCAACTTTAACTCCAGAGGAGCGGTTTTTTTGACAACCAAGCTGACGATCGGCAGCCATGAGCGTGACTTCTTGATGTTTTCCTGCGTGGCTGTCCAATCTACGGCGACACCCAGGTCTTTTGGCGCAACATTTTTTGCCGCGTCATCTTTTTTGAAAGTTACCGATTGGGGCAATAATTTGTCGGCCGAAACTTTCTGGCCCAATTTGTCGAAGCTGATATTGCCTATTGGCACGGACGCAACCGTATAATTAGGCAACACTTTGTCTCGATAAAGTATGCCCATTGCCAGGTTGAGCAAAACAAATATGCCGGCAATCACGCCCAAGCCGGTTAAACTTATCTTTAGCCAACGCGGGATTCGGCGCCCTTGATTACTCAGTCGAAACTGTCGGTGATCGATAACTCTCATGCTCGCTCTTTAACTTTTAGTATAACAGCACTTCGGCCGCTATACCTTAGCTTTGATGTCGGCGATGATATCACGTAGTTCGGCAGCTTTTTCAAATTCAAGGTTGGCGCTCGCCAGGTCCATTTGGGCGGTGAGGTCTTTGATGAGGTGACCGTATTCGTCCTTGGGAATTTTTCTGAGGTCGAGCTTGGCTTTTTTGGCCTCCTCCGGCAAGTCGGGGCGCATGCCTTTCTCTATTGTTTTGCTGATGCCGGTGGGAGTGATGCCGTGCTCGTTGTTGTACTTCTCCTGGATAGCGCGGCGGCGGTCGGTCTCGTCGATCGTCGTCTGCATACTGCGCGTTATGCGGTCGGCGTACATGATCACGCGGCCCTCGACGTGGCGGGCGGCGCGGCCGACGGTTTGAATGAGCGCTTGTTCGCTGCGCAGGAAACCTTCTTTGTCGGCGTCGAGAATGGCGACGAGCGACACCTCGGGCAAGTCTAACCCTTCGCGCAGCAAGTTAATTCCAACTAATACATCGTAAACGCCTAGACGCAGATCGCGCAGGATGTCAGTTCGATCGAGCGTGTCGACATCGCTGTGCAGGTACGCCACTTTGATGTTTAACTCCTTCAGATATTCGGTAAGATCCTCGGACATACGCTTGGTGAGCGTGGTTACCAGCACACGGTGGCGCTTGTCCACGGTGGCGCGGATCTCGGCGATTAGATCATCAACCTGGCCGTCGACCGGCCGAACTTCGATAAGCGGATCGAGTAAACCGGTTGGGCGAATGACTTGCTGCGCCGGTTCGGGGCTGCGGCTCAGCTCAAATTCCGCCGGCGTGGCGCTGACGTATACCACCTGTTGCATGTGCTTCTCGAACTCGGTAAATGTAAGCGGGCGGTTGTCCAGTGCGCTCGGCAGGCGGAAACCATGCTCCACCAGTACCTCTTTGCGGGCGCGGTCGCCGTTGTACATGCCGCGGACTTGGGGGATGGTCATGTGCGACTCGTCGATGAGCAGGAGATAATCGTCGGGGTAGTAATCGAGCAGCGTGGCCGGTTGGTCGCCTGGGTTGCGGTTGGTGAGGTAGCGGCTGTAATTTTCAATCCCCTTCACGAAGCCAGTTTCTTGCAGCATTTCCAGGTCGAACCGCGTGCGCTGCTCGAGGCGCTGTGCCTCAAGCAATTTGCCTTCGCTCTTAAATTGATACAGGCGCTGCTCCAATTCGTGCTCAATCTTACTTAGGGCGAGTTGCAATTTGTCGTGCGGCGTGACGTAGTGGCTGCCCGGGAAGACAGTCAACTCCTCCGGCTTGCCCAAAATTTCGCCGGTAAGCGGGTCGATTTTGAGAATGCGCTCCAGCTCGTCACCAAAAAATTCGATGCGGTAAGCCAATTCTTCGCCGGCCGGAAACACGTCCACCACATCGCCGCGCACCCGGAAAGTACCGCGGTGAAAATCGACGTCGTTGCGCTGATACTGAATGTCGGTGAGCTGGCGCATGAGCTTGTCGCGCATGCGACGCTCGCCCACTGTCAGGCGCACGCTTAAATCGTTGTAGTCGGCGGGCGAACCAATGCCGTAAATGCAGCTTACGCTGGCGACAATAATCACATCGCGGCGGCTCAGCAGCGCGTCGGTGGCGGCGTGGCGCAGGCGGTCGATTTCTTCATTGATCTGGCTGTCTTTTTCGATGTACGTGTCGGAGCGCGGAATGTATGCCTCTGGCTGATAATAATCGAAGTAACTTACAAAATAGTGGACGGCGTTGTTGGGAAAAAAATTCTTGAACTCGGCATACAGTTGCGCGGCCAGCGTTTTGTTATGGCTCAGCACCAAAGCAGGCTTACCGGTGTTTTGTATGAGGTTGGCCATGGTGAAGGTTTTGCCAGAGCCGGTCACGCCCAGCAATGTCTGGTTCTGCAGGCCGTCTTGGACCCCTTCGGTCAACTGCGCAATTGCCGCGGGCTGATCGCCCATCGGCCTGTAATCGCTATGGAGTTCAAATTCTGCCATCGTATTATTATACAACAGTATGTTTTTGGGTCAGCGCCGGTTGCCGTTTTTCGTACCGGCCCAGCCGTAACTTGTACATATCGAGATTATAGTGTATTAACCAGCTCGGGGCGGCGGATTGTTGGACGACTCACGCAAGAACCAGTGTTGGTTATGAGTTGTAAATTCGCGCCGTACGTCTTTGTACTCTTCGTCGAGAATGGCTACCATTTTCTTGACGAGGCGCACCGGATCGGTGTCGTAAATCACCAGTTCGTCCCCGTGCGGCAAAATTTTCATAAGTTCCGGGATGAGGTCGGCCGCGCCGCCGCTGCCGAGTAAAACGCCGCAGGGCATGTGAGCCTCAAGCGCGGAAGTAAACTCATGCAAAGAGCCAAATCTGCCGCCGATAGTTATAACTGCATCGCTGGATTGGACGAGATATAGATCGCGGCCAACGTAATTCATACCTGTAAAATTGATGAAATCAAAAACATCGTATGGCAAACGGTATTTCCGTACATGTTCACGCAAGGAAGTCGCAGGAGAAAATCCGATGCTCGTACCGCCCGCTTCTTTTGCGCCAAGAGCCGCAAAGTACGGCAGGCCAACCGTTGCGCCGGTGGTTAGGATGTGTCCGGTGTCGGCAATGGCCTGGCCCACGAGTCGGGCGGCATCGCGGCTCTGCACAACAGTCTTGCCTGCCGCCGCGCCGGAAACGCAAATAGAGTAGCGTAGATATTTCAAATCATTCAGATCAGGAGCCATGTTTCTATAAATCCCTTATGCTTATGAGTTATTGTACGCTTCTTGCCCCGCAAGCGCCAGAGGCGCGGCCAATTCTCCGGCTAATTGCTGGTGCACGGCGGCCTCCAGGTTCTCCTGGTTCAAGTAGCGCATCATCAGCTCATGCCATAAGCTATCGCGCACAAAGTGCACGATACGGTCGGCGAACGCCAGCTGATTGCAAAAACCCAGCGCCACATCGAGTACATTGCACGACACGACCGCTCCCTCGTGCACAAGCCCTAGATGAGCTGTACCTCGCCAAAAAGCCAAACCTGTGCCCAGCCCTGCCAATATCTCCTCGCCGTCATCCCAGCCAAGATCGTCAGGCTGCACATGAGGTTCAAAAATCTCTGGATGGTAAGCGGTTGCGAAACGCGCATAATAGCGCTGGATCATGCGCCACGGCACAGGCTGTCCAGCCAATTGCGCAGACGTATAGAGCTCGCTTACGGATGACTTTTGGATGACTGCACCAAAGTTTGATTTAACTTGCTGTAGCTTGGCGTACGAACTATGCGCCCGAATGCCGTTCATTTCTTCCGAGGCGAGCAGCAGCGTAGTGATGGCCAAGCCGTCAACCTGCTGGTCTATGGGCAGGAGCACGACCGCGCCTAACTCCGGAAAACTGACCATATTATGCCGGGCCGCCGCCACAAAATTGTGCGCGAGCTGCTGCCAGCGCTTTGCCGTCGGGTGTACGAGAGAAATCTGCTTTGTCTCAAAATCGCCCGGTGCCAGCTTTGCGTACTGCTCGCGGAATGTGCGGTGCCACGACTTCGATTCTACGATCAAAGCCGCTGTGTACACTTGCGGCACGCTCTCATGCTTAAGCATTGAGTCTATCGAGCGATACCCCAATCGCTTCATTGCCGCCTTCGGCGGTCTCTTTTTGAGCATCCGCTTGGCAACACTCGATTTCAGTGCGAAGCAATTTTGAGCTGTCTCTCTTTTGCTCAGATAAAGTGCAATGCGCGCCACAATCTCGTCGGGAGTCGCGTCCTCGGCAATCCCCAACGCTTTTTTAACTGTCGGCTCGTCCCGTTTTAGCCGCTCCTGCAATGCGCGATACAGTTCCGGGCCGGTAGTATCCGAAGGGTCTAACCCCAGTTCTGAGATCTTCGAACGGGTGCGCTGAATTATGTCGGCCGTCAGCCGGATATCGGTTCCCGGTCTGCCGGCCGCTTGCTCTAGCTGCTGAACCCCTTTGCTAAAAATCGGCTCTACCGCCCCCAATGCCTCGGACAAAAATCGCGTCATATCTCTATTAAGATTACCACAAGCGCCATTGGGCAAAAAACGGAATCTGGTTCTAGAACTGCTTGGGGGTGTAATTTTTAGGCGCGTGATGAAGGTATGTCTGGAGTTCTTTTTCGGTCACCAAGCCTGCTTGGCCGCCAACCTTCTGCACGACACTCATTGAGTTAATTGGGGCCCAACGAAGCGCATCCTCAAGGCTCAACCCTTTAGCTGCCGCGGCTACAAAAGTCGAGGAAAAGGCATCGCCCGCGCCGGTGCGCTCAAACGGCGGCTTTGGGTCGGGGTATGGCGGCATAAACAGCCGCTGCATGCCGTCGGATGCATACGCTCCCATGGGTCCGTCGGTGATCACGACCACTTGCGGGCCAAGCTTGTGCAACTTGTCTAACAGATCGTGTATGTCGTCATAATTGCCGCCGCCTACCTTTACGGCTTCTTCGCGGTTAAGTAGTAGTATCGATGCGCGCTGATAGATGCGCTTTAGCCGTCCAACTCCGGCTTCCATTTGGAACGTTCCAGGCTGAAAAGCCAAATGCACGGTGGGATTTTCGTCCAGCCAATCGGCGATGTCGTCGTGGTAATCCATGGCATTTTTACTAATGGAGCTAAAGTAAACCCACCGCGGCGTCTCTTTGAGTGTTATGTGCGGCCAGTGATAGTCATAATGTTCGTGGTTGATCAGAATAGTGCGCTCTTCTTTATACCAGAGCACATAATGGTAATTGCTCTTTTTGCCGGGATTAATGCGGATAAAACGCGGGTCAACTTTGGCTTTCCCAAGTGACGTAATAATCTCGCGCCCCTGAGCGTCTGCGCCAACATTAGATACAAAGCCGGTCTTAAGCCCCAACCGAGCAAATGACACGGCCGCATTCGCGGCATTGCCGACACCCTCTACGACGTCGGTATAGTCGAAGGGCAGCTTGGTTCCGAAGGACATCGCAAGCAATTTACCATTCTTGCCGTCATCAATCACTTTGGCGTCTTCATCGAAAAGCTTAATAAACGCATCGGTTACGACGTCACCGATGCTCAGAATATCAAACTGGCTCATTTCCCCTCTTTCATTTCGCTTACGCTTATTATAAATCCTGAGAGTGGGAAACAAAAGCGTCTTTTTGGAGTTGAGATTCGTCAAGATCGCCACGGCTGGCAGCGCTGGCGAGCTCTAATTGGCGATGAAAAAGCTCTTGTATGCCCTGTTTGTCGTGACGGTTTTTGGCCCATGCTTTGAGTACCGGATCCTGGAGTGCGCGCGAATAGGAGAATGTTACCCTCCAGCCGTGGGGGCCTTTTTTGGCGATACGGTTAATAACCTTTAATCTGTCGGCGATATGGTCGAGGTCGGCAAGTGCGTCGCTGGTGCTTTGGCCGCCGCTCAAGAAAACGATACCGCCCAACTCCTGAGGCACTTTTTCTTGAAATACACGCACCGTGCGCTCGGCTACGTCGTCGTGATTGATAGGTGCACCGCTGTCCTTGCCCGGCAGCACCATACTGGCCTTGAGGATAGCGCCCGGCAAATGCACGCGGAAAGCGCGCATGGTTCGGAACAGAATATCAAAAACACGTGCCATAGTTTGCTCGCACTGCTCGGCAGTGTGATTGCCGTCAAACAGCACTTCCGGCTCGACAATCGGTACAATTCCGGCGTCCTGGCAAATACGGGCGTAGCGGGATAATACGAAAGTGTTGGCGCCAATACATTCATCGGTAGGAATGCCGTCACCGATTGTTATAACCGAGCGCCACTTAGCAAAGCGCCCACCCGCTCCGACATATGTTTCCATCCGCTCTGGAAGGCCGTCCAGCCCTTGCGAGATTTTCTCGCCGTCAAAACCCGGCAAGTCCACCAAACCCTTATCTACTTTAATGCCCGGCAAAACTCCATGGCTTCTCAGATATTCGCGGAATACCTGGCCCTTTTCGGTTGATTGCCAAAATGTCTCATCAAACATAATGACGCCACTCAAGAATTCTTCTGCGCCGGGGGTCGTTAATAGCAGCTCACGGTACTCACGGCGTGTTTCTTCGGTGCACGGTACGCCCACAGCGTCAAATCGTTTTTTGCAAGTTTCGGCACTTTCGTCGGCTGCCAACAACCCCTTGCCGGGCGCGACCATTGCGCGTGCCGTTTCTTCGAGCATCTGTATATTCATATCAAATAACAGTATACAGCTAACGCTTATTCCGGCCAACTAGTTCGTGCGCGGCCATGGCTATGTGCATGGCGTCGAGCCCAAAATACTTGAGCAGTTCGTTAGGTTCGCCGGATTCGCCAAAGCGATCTTTCATGCCGATACGTCTCATACGGGTTGGCAATTGTTCGGCCAGAAGCTCGGCGATTGCTCCGCCCAAACCACCTATGATCTGCCCTTCTTCGGCCGTGACTACCGCACCTGTCTTTCTTACACTCTCTAGGATTGTTTTCTCATCCAGCGGCTTGATGGTCGGCACATGAATCACTTCTGAGTGTATGCCATCTTTTTTGAGCATTTCTGCTGCTACCAACGCGTGGTATGTCATGGTTCCTGTTGCTATGAGCGTTACGTCAGTGCCCTCAGTAAAAACATAGGCCGGACCAATCTCGAACGGTGCCTTTTCGGTTGTGACGATAGGTGTTTGCTCCCGAGCCAAACGCATGTAGTTTGGGCGGATGTCTGTAGCCATGGCAAAAGTCATTTTTTCGGCTTCTAAACTATCGCAAGGAGCGAGCACAACCATATTGGGCAGTGCGCGCATTATGGCAACGTCCTCCAACATTTGGTGTGTTGCACCGTCGGGCCCGACGCTAATGCCAGCGTGCGAGCCGATAATTTTTACAGGCCGATCATTTAGGCATATAGTGGTGCGAATTTGCTCCCAGTTGCGACCCGGGCTAAAAGCGGCGTAACTGGAAACGAATGGAATTTTGCCCATAGCAGCCATACCGGCGCCGACAGTAACGAGATTCTGCTCGGCAACGCCAATTTCTACAAAGCGCTCCGGAAACGCCTCTTTGAAGGCAGACATTTTAGTGCTGTCGGTGAGGTCGGCGCACGCCGCGACAACCTGCGAAAAGCGCTTGCCTGCCTCAAGCAAACCACGGCCAAAACCTGCACGAATAGGCTCTTGTTTGATGTCTTTTGCGGTTAAATTTTCAACAAGATAAATGGTGTGCATCAATCGGCCTCGCTCTTAATTTTGCCGCGCAGTGTGCGCAACTCTCTTAGCGCCACTTTGGCTTGCTCGTGGTTGGGCGGCGCGCCGTGCCAGTGGAAGTCGTACTCCATAAAATCTACGCCCTTGCCCGGAACGGTATGCGCTATGATCACGACTGGCTTCTCCACGATCGCTTTGGCCATGTTACAGGCGTCAATGATAGCCTCAATATCGTTACCGTCAATCTCCAGGACGTGCCAGCCAAAACTCTCCCACTTGCCACGCAAATCTTCGAGGGGCATTACCACCTCGGTTGGTCCGTCTATCTGTATGTTATTGCGGTCAATAATTGCGATCAGATTGCTCAGCTTGTACTTGCCAATCCGCATAGCCGCTTCCCAGTAATTGCCCTCGTCCATCTCGCCATCGCCTGTCACGCAATACACCCAACGATGCTGCTTTTTATCCATACGGAGCGCTAGTGCCATGCCCGCGGCCTGGCTCAATCCCGACCCCAACGGGCCGCTTGTCGTTTCCATGCCGGGTAATCTTGTGCGCTCGGGGTGGCCTTGCAGGCGCGAGCCGAATTTACGCAACGTCATAAGCTCTTGCTTAGAAAAATATCCGGCATGGGCCATCGCCGCATACCGCACTGGCACGCAGTGACCGTTACTGAGTATGAGTATGTCCCGCTCATCCCAATCAGGATCATGAGGGTCATGCTTCATCACGTTAAAGTAGAGCGCGGCGAAGATGTCGGCCAACCCCAGCGGACCCGCAGAATGGCCGCTACCAGCCTCTTCCAACATTTTCATAAGGTCCTGGCGGATGTCGTTGGCCACCAGTTCTAGTGCTTCTATAGAAAATATCTGTCGCATGCTGCCTCTGATTATACCCGCTTATGCCTGGCTGGCAACGCTTTTACTTCTTCCTCCAGTATTTCGTACGCCGCCCGAGGGTCCGCAGCATGTTGGATAAAGCCCCCCACGTTGAGGACGTCCACGCCCCCGGCTGCCAATATGGCTGCATTTTTGTTATTGATACCGCCATCCCAGCCGACTTCTAGGTTTGGTTTGGCCTGCTTGAGATGTAAGACTTTTGTGAGTAAGTGCGTGTTGGCCTGCCCGCCAAAATGGCCAAGGTGACCAGAGAATATCAGCACGTAGTCGATAGAGTCCAGCGCTGCCTCTATGAGCTTAGCCGGCGTTTCGGGTTTGAGGGCCACGCCAACATTTATTCCTGCGCGATGAACAGTATCGGCGAACTGTAAAAAATCACCATCGGCTTCGGCATGCACGATAATCAGCTGTGGCCGTAATTTTAATAATTCTTGGATGTGCTTAAGCGGCTCTTTATACATAACATGTAGGTCTGCGTGCATGCCGCCCGGCCACCAAACCTCATTAATGCGTACCGTTTTTGTGAGCGCAAAGCGGCCGTCGGCCAGATCAACATGAACACGCATGGCAAATTGGGCTATCCGCTCCATTTGCGTACGATACTCCTCGGCATTTCCCGCCAAAACAGTTGGGCAGATTACTGTCTTCATGCCTCGCCTAGCCTATCGAGTTCTTTGATGCGGCGCTTGAAACGTGGAGCGCCGGCGAATGGCGTAGCTAGCCAAGCTTCGGCGATCTTAACTGCATCTTTTGCTGATATGTAGCGAACAGGCAGGCACAAAATATTACTGTCATCGTCGTTTCGTGACGCACGAGCCTCTTCCAGGCTCCATGCCAGACTGGCGCGGATGCCTTTGTAACGGTTGGCGGCCATACACATGCCCTGCCCGCTGCCGCAAATCAAAATGCCGCGGGGGTCCTGACTATCGCTGGCCTTCATGGCCATTACGACGCGAGCAGCGAACTGCGGAAAGTCGTCATCCGGCCTTAAAACCTTGCCACCCTCATCAATAACTTCATAGCCGACAGCACTGAGCACATCTAAAAGCTCGCGTTTTAACTCAAAACCATTGTGGTCAGCCCCGATATATATCTTCATTCCGCTTATACTATAACGCTAGCAGTGCGGTCATGCCAAGTGATTAACGAAGCGTCATGCTCATGAAATATGCGCGCACTTTTTCGACGTATAGCCCAACAACCTTGGTCACCCCGTCCGCCCAAGCGTATACTTTAAGCCCCACTGTATCCACCTTTTGGTCAAGATTAAAGTTTGCCACTGCACGATCAAGACGTATCAGAGCCACAATGAGTCCGTCCTGCAGAACGCGGGTTTGAGCGATGATAGGACGGCGCAACGATTTGATCGAAACGTAGACTTTCTTACTTACCTCACTCGTAACATACATGACTGACCTAATAACCAACGCCAAACGGCGCAGGCGAGGTACGAAGTCGCCTACTCCGCGCCATTCTTCTTCATTTTTATGGTGCTCGTACTCGGGGAGTACCGCCTCAAGCGCGGCATGCGAGGCGGTGTATTGCCGGTGCAGCAAGAGCGTTATGGTCATCAGTGCAGCGGCGGCTATAACGAGCATCAACTCCGGAGACACCTCAATATTGGTACCAGGGATCAAACCTGCAGTAGCAAAAAGCAAGATCGGATCGGCTACCGATTGCGTCTGCACAATGCCCGAGATTAAGAGAATCGCGACAAAACTAAGGCCAGCCTTCACGGCCACAATACTACTCATACGCACACCTTTGCCCGTATATTACCTTATGTTTCTCTCATTTTCCAGAGATACTTATAGTTTTATACAATACATCGGTGGCGTCGGTAAAAATATTTACTCGGCCGGCAATATTTTAGCTTTTTACTTTTTGTGCAGCAGATTGCCGATATCGGCAACTTCTTCTACAAGCCGGTTGCTGTAACCCCACTCGTTGTCGTACCAGGCAACCACCTTGAGCATATTGCCGTCGATTACGGCCGTAAGGTCGAGGTCTACGATTGCCGAGTGACTATTGCCGATAAAGTCGCTACTGACCAACTCTTCCTCGGTTACAGCTAGAATGCCCTGGTAGTACGGCTCGGCGGCAGCTTTTTTGAATGCCTCGTTCACTTCTTCTACTGTCACTTTTCGCTTCGTAATGATTACAAAGTCACTCAAGCTAACAACAGGGGTGGGAACGCGGATGCTGAGACCGCCAAAGCGGTCCTTGAGCGCGGGCAACGCTTGGGCGGCAGCGATACTGGCGCCGGTAGTAGTAGGTACGATGTTTTCGGCGGCAGCGCGGGCCTCGCGCAAATCCTTGGCCGGGGCGTCCTGCAACACCTGGCTGGCGGTGTAGCTATGTACAGTGGTCATCATGGCTTTTTCAATGCCGAAGTGGCTCTCTATTACAGCAGCAACTGGCGTAATGCAGTTAGTGGTACAGCTGGCGTTGCTAATAATTTCGGCAGCACCCTCCATTTTATCCTCGTTAACACCCAAAACAACCGTAGTAGCTCCTTCGCCCTTGGCTGGCGCGCTAATAACTACCTTCTTAGCTCCGGCGGTGATATGCGCTTTGGCCTTGGCCGGGTCAACGAAAAAGCCGGTGGATTCAATCACTACGTCAACATTTAAGTCTTTCCATGGCAGCATGGCCGGGTCTTTTTGGGCGAATACTGGAATTTTTTTACCGCCTACCACGATGTGGCCCTCATCATAGCTCACCTCGTGATGGTATGTACCGTAGTTCGTATCGTACTTGAGCAAATGAGCCAATGTCTTGCCATCTGTTAAGTCGTTGATCGCCACGACCTCAAGGTCGGTACGCTCAAACGCCACCTTAAAGGCATTGCGCCCAATCCGGCCAAAGCCGTTAATCGCTACGCGTGTCATTGCCATGAATTTTCATTCCCCCATTCTTAAAGCATTACCGTATTATGCCTTATTGTACGAGGCCGGCAGCAAGCGCGCAACCATCATAAATATATATCGGGCAGACTTTAACCTAACGCCTGATAGATAAGCGCTCGACGGATGAAGTTAGCGCCTTCCAGCTGAGAACAATCTGAACAGCTTAGATTACCTGCTGTTCCAGCGGGCGATAGATTCTTCGATGATTTTTTTGGCAGCTTCTACGTCGCCCCAGCCGTTTACCTTGGTGCTGCCTGGCTTTTTGAGGTCTTTGTAGTGATTAAAGTGGTGCTCAATCTTTTGCTTCCAGCGGTCGCCAAGGTCATCTAGGTTGTTTATGCGGTCCCCTATGTTGCGGTCGTCTGCTGGCACTACGATAATCTTGTGGTCGGCTTCGCCGTCGTCGGTAAAGTCGAGAACGCCAATAATCTTAGCCTCAAACCACACACCGGTCGGGATTGGCTCGTCGCAAACGGCCAAAACGTCCAGCTCGTCACCATCTTCGTCCTGAGTTTGGGGGATAAAGCCGTAATTAACCGGCTTAGCAAAAATAGCAGGCTCAACACGGTCAAGCATAAAGGCGGCACGCTTGCGGTCCCACTCAATTTTAAGCATCGAGCCTTGCGGGATTTCGACCACAACATCGACGGTGCCGTTTTGCCAGTCGCCTGGGGTTAAAACTTGGTTAAAATCTGCCATCAGAAATATCTCCTTTTCTTCAAGATTATTGTACACTAAAGAAAAGATCTTGTTATGACAAAAATTATCGGACATCGCGGCGCTGCCGGCCTTGCCTTAGAAAACAGCCTCGAAAGTATTAAGGCTGCATTAAAGTTACCTGTTGACGGTATAGAATTTGACATTCGGCGCACGAAGGACGGCAAACTTGTATTGATGCACGACTGGAACACTGCGCGGATTGCAGACAAGCGGCTCAATGTAGGCTCTTCGACCCTGGCCGAACTGCGCAAGATCAGCCTCAGGAACGGCGAAAAAATACCCACTTTGGAAGAAGTGCTAGAGGTTGCCGCCAACCGCAAACCCCTCAGCATAGACATCAAAAGCACCGGTGTTACCGATGAACTGCTGCGCCAATTAGACGCCTATCCTAAAGCCGACATTATACTCAGCAGCCGTCTATACGATGAGTTAAAAAAATTGCATAAAGCGCGCCCTGATATACCCTTCATCGTGCAACACCACTTCGACTCCATGGAAATCATTCGCCTCGCTAGAAACATGGGAGCTAAGGGCATCTGCTTGAACATGTGGCTCATGAACCCTATAGCTTACCGCCTAGCAAAGCGGTATCACCTCGAAATCCACGTTTATACCATAAACAGCCGCTGGATCATGCGCTTCTTCCAGGTTTTCTACCCCGATGCAATAATCATAACCAACCATCCGGAGAGAATGCTGTGAATGTAATCTTTGAGCGCTCTGAGCCGACAGCTCACAATATCAAAACGTTTTGGTTTAAGCCGGAAAGGCCGGTGCGCTACACTGCTGGACAGTTTACCGAGATTTATCTGCCGTACGACAACCCCGACGATCGCGGTATAAAGCGTTGGTTTACACTATCCAGCTCACCTACCGACCAAATGGTGAGCATTACCACTAAATTCGCTTCGCATCAAAGCAGCACCTTCAAGCAACATCTATTTGAGCTTGCTCCTGGTACGCCGCTTAAACTTGCCGATCCGATGGGCGATTTTGTGCTACCCAAAGACCCTACTATTCCTCTGGTCTTTGTGGCCGGCGGCATGGGCATTACCCCTATGCACAGCATGATCAAATGGCTAAATGACACCGGCGAAAGACGCGATATCCACCTTATCTACGCCGTCACAGAGGAAGATGAGCTGGCTTTTGTGCCGCTATTCAAAGAGTATGGACTGAATTTTACGCCCGTAGTTAAGACTCCACAGCCAGGCTACGCCGGCGAAACCGGCTCGCTCAACGCAGATCGCATTTTGCAGCTTGCACCTGACGACGGCAAATCACTCCTCTACCTTTCCGGCCCGGAGCCAATGGTAGAAACATTTTTTAAAGAGTTGGTGGAAAAAGGCGTATCGAAAGACCGCCTGGTTACCGATTACTTCCCGGGCTATAAACAGTTCTAGCTACGAGATAGAACTTCAAAGAACTATTATCTACCACTCACGGCGGTCGTGGCTGTTCAGGTACTCGCGGATGCGCAGGGCTGCAGTCGCACCCTCACCTGTGGCGCTGGCTATTTGCATCGTAGCGCCGCTGCGCACGTCGCCGGCGGCGTATACGCCCAGCATAGAGGTTTCCAGATGCTCATTCGTTTTAATTAGACCTATCTCATCTAGCTCGATCTTTGAGTTTTTCAAGAAACCTGTATTAGGCTTCAGGCCGACGAACACGAATACGCCATCGGTTGGGAATTCCACTTTTTTGCCGGTGATCGTGTCGGTGCCAATGACCCTAACTACTTTGCCGTCTTCGCCAACTATTTCTTCGGTCGTGGTGTTGAAGTGCACCGTGATTTTATCGCTGTGTTTTTCGCGCAGTTCACGCTGGAGTATCTCTGACGCGCGCATTTTGTCACTGCGTACGAGCAGATCCTCGTGCGAGGCAAAGCGAGTCAAAAACATCGCTTCCTGCACGGCAGAATTTCCGCCGCCGACCACCACCAGACGCTTGTCGCGGTAGAACGCACCGTCACAGGTTGCACAGTAGTGCACGCCGCGGGCGTAAAATTCCTGCTCGCCTGGCGCGCCAATCTTTTTATAGTCGGTGCCTGTGGCGATTAGCACAGCCCTGGCCAACATATCGCCTTCGGTAGTCTTGAGGCGCTTATATTTGCCTTCGTCAATAATTTCGGACACTTCGCCCAGCTCGATTTTGGCGCCGAAACGCTCAGCTTGGGCGCGTAGATTGTCGGCGTACTCAAGTCCCGCAATACCTTTAGGAAAGCCCGGGTAATTATCCACCCAGTCGGTTATGGCAGCCATGCCGCCCACCACGCCCTTTTCCATGAGCACTGTATCGATATCTTCACGGGTCGTGTAGATTGCAGCGCTTAGGGCGGCCGGACCGGCACCAATCATAATGACGTCATGCACGGGCACGCCGGGGGTAGTGGTCGGTTCTTTTGCCATATTATTCCTTAAGTTAACTATTTTAAACAAGCGCTGGAGCGAGTTTGGAAAGGTTAAACCCTACTACCACTTCTTTACTGTCGTCGTGTTTAGTGACGACAGTTACTGGCACCGTTAGGGCACCGCTGAGAGCCAAAGCCTCAGCCTGACGCTCGGGGTTGGTGTCGAGGTTTACTACATCATATTTGTGCCCTTTAGCGTCCAGCCACTTCTTGACCATAGCGCAGTACGCGCAGGTGTTAGTAGTAAATATAGTAATGTTTTTGACCATATATCCCCTCTCAGCTTTTGTTTTCTATGCTTATGTTTATTATATGTAGCGTATTATGTCGGTGCAATACACCACATATTGTGTTTTTTACTATTGATCAACGGATACCAGGGTAACATCAAACACTAATGCCGCGTTAGCAGGGATGCCAGACGGAGGATTTGCGCCGTATGCCATCTCGGCCGGGATGATTAAGCGGCGCCTGCCACCCTCTTTCATGCCTGGGATGCCTTCAGTCCAGCCTTTTATCACGCCATCAAGCGGAGTGCTGAACGGCCGGCCGCTATCGAGCGAACTCTGAAAAATAATGCCGGTTGCCGCAATCGCACCAGTATAATCAACAGTCACTGTGCCGCCTGGTTTAACTTCTTTGCCAGTGCCTTCTTTCAGGTCGATCTTCTGCAGCGAGTCTACTTTTTCTACGGGAGTAAAATCAGTCAATTTCGTCCCCTCTAACTTTGCTTGATCCACGGTTTTTGTCTCCTTGTTAGCCTTACTATCTTGGTAAAGTTGCCAAATTACAATAAAACTCAATCCAACCGATGTTGCAAAAAACGTTATAGCAATAACAAGCGCAATAACCCGGTCACGCGTACGCACCATATATCCTCCAATTCCCTCTTGTTGGTTTTATTATACGCGCGGCCGCTAAAGCTGCCTAGCCCAGATTGTGGTATTTTTAACTTACCTTCTCTTCTAGGCGGCGATGTCGTACTTCTTAAGCTCTTGTTTGCCTTGTTCTGTCGCGCGACGATCTTGCAGTTTAAGGAGTTCGGCGTATATACCGTGGGTTTTGGCGAGTTCGCGTGGAGTGCCGGTTTCGTTTACTGTGCCGTCTTTGAGGGTAATGATCTGATCAACTGTCTGTATTGTGCTAAGGCGGTGAGCAATGATGAGCGTAGTGCGCCCTTTCATAAGGTGCTCCAGGGCCTCTTGCACCATCAGCTCACTCTTGCTGTCTAGGCTGCTGGTAGCCTCATCCAGAATGAGTATCGGCGCGTCTTTCAGGAGCGCCCGGGCAATGGCGATCCGCTGCTTCTGGCCGCCGCTAAGTTTGAGGCCGCGTTCACCGATCTCAGTATCGTAACCCTTTTCCAGCTTGCTGATAAACTCGTGGGCATTGGCGGCTTTGGCTGCAGCCTCAACTTCTTTGTCGTCGGCTTTGGGGCGGCCATAGACGATATTTTCGCGGATCGTGCCGCTAAACAAGGCGGGGTCCTGAAATACAATGCCGATTGCCGAACGAAGCGATGCTTGCGTGACATCGGCGATATTCTGTCCGTCAATTAGTATCCGGCCGCCGTCCAGATCATACAATCTCAGCAGCAGATTTGTGAGCGTCGATTTACCCTCACCGCTTTCGCCGACCAATGCTACCTTAGTGTCTGGACGGGCTGTAAAGCTCACGCTCTTTAGAACTGGCTTGTTAATGTCGTAGCTAAACCGTACGTCATCAAAGACAATCTGGCCTTTTGCCACGGCAAGCTTGCCAGCCCCCCGGCGGTCGCGAACTTCCGGCACCTCATCTATCACCTCAAAATAGTCCTTGGTATTAGATACCGCGCGCTGCGATTGATCAACCAGAAAACTGACGGTAAAAATAGGAATGCGAATTAACATGGCATATTGGATGAGCAGCACCATCGTACCAATGGTGTAGGTGCCGCGAGCTGTCTCCACAAAAATATAAATATACACACCAAAGAATATACTGTTGAGCACGGCACGGCGTACGATATCCTGAGTGTGCCATAGCTTGCTCTGGGGATGTGTGGTGGCGACGATTTTGTCGTAACGCTTGCTCCAGAACCGTAGTTCGCGCGCTTCCTGGAGAAAACTCTTTACCACGCGAACCTGGCCGACACTTTCGGCAAAGCGCCCGCTGGCAATATCTTGCTGCTCATTGATTTCTTTTTGGTACGCCTGCCACTTGGCGCTCGTGCGGGTGGTGAGCCAAATGTACACCGGATATATCATTAGCAACATTAGAGCCACCTGCCAACTGTAATAGGCGACAATAGCCAACGAAAATATAGTTGTAAATAAAAACTGCAGGAAGTTATTGCTTACCATCTGCATGAATTGGCTGATTTGGCTGATGCCGCGGCTCATGCGGTTGATGATTTTTCCCGACAGCTGCGTATCGAAGTACTTTTGCGGCAGGCTGAGCACCCGCTCGTAATAGCGCTGACTTAAGAATTGCTGAAGTTTGACGCTCATTATGTCGCCGACATATCCACTCCAATTGCTCAGGAGTGTCTGGCCGACGTCAGTCAAAAATATCAAAACCGCGAACCAAGCCACTAGTGGCACACTAGCCTGTCCGCCGCCAACCAATTTAGTGATCTCATCGATGGCGCCCTTGGTAAATAGGGGCACAAGCTGGCTCATAAGCGACAACAAGATTGTGAAGAAAGATATCGCGGCATAGTACCGCCACAAGACTTTAGTAAAACGGAGTATGCGCCAGATTTCTTTCATTTAGGTAAAGTATAGCAACACTTGCGAGGAAGTCGCTAGCAGTCGCCGCAGTGCCGTACGATGCCTGCAGTATGCGTGAAACGCCAAGGCCAGTAGCGGCCCTGTGCAGCACCGCGGCTCAGGCGACATCCGCTCTACGCTTGCCTACACTCGTTCGGCGCCCAGCTCTTCTTTGGCGGCAGCAGCGATTTTATCCAAAAGATTGTTTACTTCTTGGTCGGTTAACGTTCGTTTGTAGTGTGTCAAGTCCAGTCGCAAAGTAATCTGTTTGTTATCGACTTCGTCAGAGCGCTGGTAAATATCTACCGGGCTAAGGCGCACTATTGTGTCGTCGCCAGCGTACTCTTGCTCGCGCTGCCAGACGAAATTATTCACTTCTTCGTAGGT
>DATDBJ010000018.1:0-4703 GCA_036524895.1 Saccharimonadales bacterium (SeqCode) | reverse complement strand
CATAAGGATAAATTAAGCGAGGAAGACGCTAAATCGTTAGAGGAGGCGATCAAAGATGCTAAAAAGTCTATTGAAGAAAGTAATACTGAAGCGCTTAACGAAGCCACCAAAGCGCTAAACGACAAAATCATGCCAATCGGCGCCAAAATGTACGAGGCCGCCAAGGCCGAGAAGTCTGCCGACGATGCAGGCAAACCCGAAGACAAAAAAGACGGCAAAGAAGGCCCGGTAGAAGGCGAAGTCGTCGACGAGAAGTAGCCGCCTGGACAAAGTAGCTAGCTGAGGCGATACTAGTTTCATGTCCATTGTGGCTTCGGCCATTTGGGCATGAACAGCAAGGATCAAATGACCAAGCGGGATTATTACGAAATACTGGGAGCGGGGAAGGTTGCGGGCAAGATTGACTTGCGAGGCATTTGTTGGTACCATGTCAGTACATCACCTCGCTCTGGTCGGAAGGCCCAGCGAGGTTTTTTAGTGGGGGCGGCATGAAAGTTATAGTCTTTATAGATGGCGAGAATTTACGGCACCGGGTTGCGGATATCCTGTTGCAAGAACGGATTATCGAGAGTGGTTTTGAGCTGAAGAAGTTTAATATTCGTGCGCTGATTGAAGATGCGGTCCCCGAGGCTAAGGACGCGCAAATGCGCTACTTTGGTGCAAAGGTGCGCATACGCGGTTCGACAAAGTTCATGCGCGACAAGACGCTCAAGATTGTACAGCAAAAGCGGCCCTGGAACTCGTATCTTGGCGAACAGAAGATTGATTACATCGAGACTGGAAATTTACAGCTCAAGACCGAGAAGCGCGACGGCCGCGGCGTGGAATACCTGGTAGAGAAAGGTGTTGATGTCGGCATGGCCGTTGATATGACGGTTGAGGCTCTCAAAAGGCGTGTTGATCTGGCCGTGTGCGTTAGCTCAGATCTGGACGTGCTGCCGGCCATCAAGGCGGTACGCAAGGAGGGCTTGAAAGTTCTATACCTGACGAATGAACAATACCTTACATCGGGCATCGCCGTCGCGGCTGACATGACACGTACATTTACCACGCGCCAAGTTGTAGAGAATTATGTGCCCATCAAGAAGCAGATAGGTAGAAAACATGGCAAGTAAACGGGATTATTACGAAATACTGGGAGTAGGCAAGAGCGCGAGCGCCGATGAGATTAAGAAGGCGTTTCGCCGGCTTGCCGTGCAATATCATCCTGACAAAGAGGGTGGCGACGAGGCCAAATTTAAAGAGATAAATGAGGCCTACGAGGTGCTGAAGGACTCGCAAAAGCGTCAGCGCTACGACCAGTTCGGTCATGCTGGCGTGGGCGGCGCTGCTGGAGGCGGTAGTCCGTTTGGCGGCGGCTTTAACGGCCAAAACGTCAATTTTGATTTTGGCGACCTGGGCGACATTTTTGGCAGCTTTTTCGGCGGAGCTGGGCAACAGCGTAGCCGGCAGCAAAACCGCGGCCGCGATGTAGAGGTCCAGATAGAACTTACCTTTGAAGACGCCGTATTCGGCGCCGAACGCGACATAAAGCTGGACATCGAAGATGTCTGCGAGCACTGCAAGGGCAAAACAGTTGAACCAGGCTATGAGCTAAAAACATGTGCCACCTGTAAGGGCGCCGGGCAAGTTGTAAACGTCATGCGCACTATCTTTGGCAATATCCAGCAGGCAACAGTTTGTCCGACATGCAAGGGCGCTGGCAAGGTGCCAGAGAAGGCCTGTACCGTTTGCCACGGCAAAGGAACCAAGCGTAAAGAGCAAAAAATGACGATAAAAATCCCGGCCGGCGTCGACGACGGCACCACCATCCGTTTGCGCGAACGCGGCGAGGCCGTGGCAAATGGGCCAAAAGGTGACCTCTATGTGCACTTGCGCGTGAAGGCCCACAAAAAGTTCACCCGCGAAGGCGACTTAATCTTAAGCGAAGAGCATATCGGCATGGTAGAGGCCGCACTAGGCACGGAGATAGACATAGAAACCGTCGATGGCAATGTGCGCATGAAAGTCCCGACCGGCACCCAAAGCGGCACCGACTTCAAACTAAGCGGCCACGGCGTCCCACACCTCCAAAAAACCACCCGCGGCGCGCATATTGTGACCATCATCGTCGATACCCCAACCAAGCTTACGAAGAAACAGAAAGAACTCCTCGAAGAGTTTGCGAAAACCGGCAAAAAAGGTTGGTGGCAGGCATAGACAGCCCGTTAAATAACCGTGGACATATGAGGGCCGACCCTCTATTATTGCAGTAGCGCTGCCTTGCAGATAGTAACTGGCAGCGTTGTTCAGTTTCGAAGGAGTATATGGAAGACGCAGACAATAGAGAGCTTACCGTCATCGGGCGCGCCGAGCGCGTCGATTTGCCCAAACAAGGCATTAACAGAATCCCGGCAAAGACAGACACGGGTGCAGATTCCAGCTCGATATGGGGAACGAATATACACGAAGCACCGGAAGGACTAGAGTGCACCTTGTTCGGCCCGGGTAGCGAGTTTTATACCGGCGAAAAGTTATTCTTTGCGCCCGGAGAATACGAGGTAACTCGTGTTGCCAACTCTTTTGGACACCGTGAATTCCGCTACAGAATTAAGCTAGCGATAAGAGTTAAGGGGCGTTTGGTTAACGGTAGATTTACGCTCGCGGACCGTTCGCGCATGACATACCCGATCTTGTTGGGAAGAAGGCTGTTGAGTGGCAAATTTGTCGTAGATGTAAAATCGGGTGAGCCTTTATTGCAAGAAGAGCGCGCCAAAAGGCAAGACCTAAAAAAAGACATACAAGAATTAAAGGAAATCGGAGAGATAGGATGAAAATAGCAATTCTATCAAAAGGGGCAGCTAACTATACTACCAGGAGGCTTAAAGAGGAGGCGTTAAAGCGTGGCCACGAAGTGAAGATCGTCAACTACGCCAAGTGCTACATGACCATTGAGCGCGGCAACCCTGTGGTGTACTACAAGGGCAAGGTTTTGGACGATTTTGACGCTGTTATCCCGCGCATTGCTCAGAGTTATACAAAATATGGTTGCGCAGTAGTGCGCCAGTTTGAGATGCGCGATGTGTACACCACCGCCAAGTCAATCGCCATCGACCGCTCGCGCGACAAGCTGCGAACTTACCAGTTGCTTTCTAAGGCTGGCGTGGGCATTCCTAAGACGGTGTTCGCCCGCGAGACTGCCGATTTCGAATCGGTTATCGAGAAAGCCGGCGGTGCACCTTTGATTGTAAAAGTCGCCCGTGGCACTCACGGTAACGGTGTGGTTTTGGCGGAGACTAACAAAGCCGCCAAAGCGGTAATGCAGGCCTTTTATGTAGAAGGCGTGACCTTCTTGGTACAGGAGTTTGTAAGAGAGTCGGCCGGTAGCGACATCCGCGCCTTGGTTGTCGGTAGTCGTGTGGTTGCCGGTATCAAGCGGCAAAGCCTTGACGATGACTTCCGTTCCAACACCCACCAGGGGGGAGTAGGTAAGCTAGTTAAGCTGACGCAAGAAGAAGAGCGCACGGCGACCAAAGCTGCTAGGGCTATGGGCTTGCCAGTATGCGCTGTGGACATGATGAGAAGCGACCGCGGGCCGCTGGTACTTGAGGTAAACTCGTCAGGCAGTATTAAAACCCCAGAATTGTTGACTAAGCGTAACGTAGCCGAAAAAATCATCGAGTACATCGAGCAAAACGCCAAGCAGCGCCACAAAAAAGACCGCGTCGGCGCTTAAAGTATGAGAGTGCGAGCGAACGGTGCCGAGAAACGCGGCGGCACCGTTCATCTAATCTCATGTCTTTGCCGAACTCGCTCATGCTATTATGAGATTAAATGTCGCATAATATTATTCTAATAATTGCGCTTGCCCTACCAGCTCTGCTGTTTGTATTTTTAAGGGCCAATGCGGCCATGGTGTTTCTGAGCGTGTGTTTGGGGGCGGTCCTGGTGGATCACGTAGCGCCAGAGGCAAACACAATGCTAGGGCTATTTACTCCGAAGCCCAACGCGCTAAGCCAGATGACGATCGAGCTTGTCTTGCTTTTGGCGCCTGCAATTGTAACCACAATCGTAACCGTGTTGAGCGTGCACGGCAACCTAAGGGTCGTTTTAAATATAGTTCCGGCCGCGGCGGCCAGCATGCTCGCCGTCTTGCTGGTGGTTCCACTTTTGCCGTTTAGCCTGATGCACAGTTTGGAGAGCCAAACGGCGTGGCGCCTGCTTTGGAATTCAGAGGCGCTGGTTATCGGCGCGGGCGCGTTGGTCAGTCTGTTCTTTCTATGGACGCAGCGCCGCAACTTTCGCCAGCACGACAAACGCCGCCACTAGATTGACTTTTTACTTCAAAAGACGGATAATGTACTCTGTTAATTTGCCCGCACCAGGTGTGGGCCCATAGCTCAGCAGGTTAGAGCAGCGGCCTTTTAAGCCGCGTGTCGTGGGTTCGAATCCCACTGGGCCCTCCAAATTAAAAGACCCATCTTGCATGGGTCTTTTAATTTGGCAAGTCGTATTGAGCTTGAACCCGTAGAGTCGAGGGCTGCCAGTGGCAGTCCGAGTTTTCCTTGCTTGGCCGTGCGATGTGAGCCGAAGAGGCGAACAAGGAGCGAGCTTGATGTCGCCCACAGGGCGACTTGATGTGCTGTCCCACTGGACCCTCAAAAGAAAACCCACTTTTTCGGTGGAGTTTTCTTTTGGTTGTTTTATTGATACTTAGGTATCTG
>DATDBJ010000017.1:0-3496 GCA_036524895.1 Saccharimonadales bacterium (SeqCode) | reverse complement strand
AACGAGCGCCACGACCACTTTGGGCGAAAGTTGTGCGCCTGATTTTTCGTCGGTGTGAGCCTTGCCGCCCTCGCTGCGTTTGTAACTGTTGGTGGCCGGGTCGTAATCGTAGTGCACGTTAAAGTTGGCACTGGATATGTTGAGGTCAATTGTTTTAGCCGTTGGCGTGGCAGCCGGTTGCTCTTTCTCTTTGCGTGGCAAGGGCGTAAAGTTGGCCTTTCCGTAGCCTTTTTGGGCTTCGTACTCACGAAGTTTGGCAATCGAAGTGTAGAGGTTGTGCGGTGTGGTGCGGTTCTTGATCCGCCAGAAATACGACGAGTGGTGCTGCAAGTCTTTGACGTGCCATTGGTTTATAAGCGATAGTGCCTCGGCGCTGCCTCCGGCATGGGCGTAAGCTGCGTCAAAACCCAGCATCCATTGCACATAATATGGGCGGGCTGAGCGCACCGGCCCGATGTAATCCGGCTCAGTGTCTTGGAAGAGCGCGACAAAACGAGTAATGCCGCCCTCGGCGATAGCCTCAAACACTACGCCAGCCTGGTTGAGTCCGGATTGCGGGCGGGCATCCAGGCTGTTTTCGATCATGATCGCTGTTACAGGGCGCTCGTTAACGGCAGGGTCTACCTGCAGGCCGCTAAGATTGGAGGCTACGGTTGTCAGCTTGGGCTCTTCTTTTTTCTGCTCTTTTTTAATAACAGGCGCTACAATTGGGGCTGATTCGCTGAAGAATAAGAAGTACGAGCCAATAACCGCCCCAGCAAATACAACAGCTGCCGCGGAGGTAAGCAGAATCTTTTGTTTAGTGGACAGATCCTTAAACCACTGCTTGAGCGAGCGCCTGTTTTTGGATTGCAGTAGCGGAGGTTGATCCGACAACAGGTTGCTGGCAGTACTGTTATTACCTTTTTGTTCTTCGGTGGCGGCAACGTCTAGTGGCGTCCTGAAATTGTCTTGAGAGTGGTCGCCGACTGTCATTGGGTCGGTCATTTCTTTTATGCGCGGCGGTAAATTGTTAGTACGCTTAAAGGGTTTGAATCCATCTATCATAACCACTATTGTAGCAGAGGTTGGTAAGGTTTGCAGAGCTAACCCGCGCACCCATTTTTAGGCACCTCCGCACGAGGGCTGTGCTATCTACTCACATTCTGAGCTCAGGACCGTGCCTAAAAATGGGTGCGCGGGTTAGAATTTAAGACTACAAGCTCTCGAGCATAGCACGCATGCGGCGTAGAGAGGTTTCTTTGCCGAGGACGGCAAGCGTGTCGGCGAGCCCCGGGCTGGACGGAGCTTGCGTAGCGGCGATGCGGATTAGGCTAAAGAGTACGGCCGGCTTCTGGCTTGTCGCCTCAAGCAGCTTGTTAAGCCGTTCGGTCAGGTCGCTTACAGAGAAATCGCTTTCCTCCAGTGCTGCCCTGCTTTCCTCGAGCAAGTTTTTGATTTCGCTTTGCTCTAGTTTTTTGAGCTGCTTGCCCGCAGTCCACAGCGACGGGTCGATCGGCAAGTCCTTAAAGAAGAACATGGTGAGGTTAGGCAATTCGGCAAAATATTTTAGGCGTTCCTGCACAAGGCCTAAAACTGACTTGCGATATTCTTCGTCATAATGTTCGGCTTCGGTCGGCCAAAAGCCTTCTACTTTTTCGTACAGTGTGTCGAGCGGCAGCATACGGATATGTGCGCCGTTCATCCACATTAGGCGTTGCTCATCAAAGCGAGCGCCGCTGCGCTGTACGCGCTCCAGGCTGAATTTTTGGATCAGTTCGTCCACGGTAAATATCTCTTGTTCGGTGCCGTCGTTCCAGCCTAGTGAGGCCATAAAATTGATGAGCGCCTCCGGCAAATACCCTTCGCGGGCGTAGTCCAGAATGTCTTTTGCGCCGTCGCGCTTGGACAGCTTCTTCTTGCCGTCCGGGCCCATAATTGGCGGCACGGTAGCTAGGACTGGGTGGTCGATTTCCAGGGCTTCGTAGAGATTGAGGAACTTTGGCGTGCTGGCTATGAACTCCTGAGCGCGGATGACGTGTGTGCACTTCATTAGCAAATCGTCGATAATGTGGCAAAAGTTGTAGGTGGGGAAGCCGTCGGATTTGATAATGATAAAGTCGTCCACCGCTTCTTCGCCTGCAGACAGTTCGCCCATGATAGCGTCTTGCCATTTGTAGGCTTTGGGGTTGGATTTAAAGCGTAGGGGTTGCGTGCCGTCCCACTCAGGCGGATTTTCTGGCCGGTAGTCACGGAATAAAAATGGTTTTTTGGCGGCTTGCGTTTGCTTGCGGAACCCTTCTACTTCTTCTTTGGTGTAAGGGTCGGCATATGCCCTGCCCTTGTCTACCAGCTTCTGTGCCCATGCTTTGTAGACGTTGAGGCGCTCGCTTTGAATGTAAGGGGCATACGGCCCGCCTTTGTCGATACCTTCATCCCACTCCAGGCTAAGCCATCGCAGCGAGTCCATAATATGCCGGCCAGAGCCCTCGACCTCACGCACTTTGTCGGTGTCTTCCAGACGCAGGATAAACCGCCCCCTGCTCTGCCGAGCCAAAAGCCATGCAAAAAGTGCGGTGCGCACGCCGCCAACGTGAAGGTAACCCGTCGGGCTGGGTGCAAATCGGGTTCTAGCTGGTTTCATGTCCGTCATTATAGACGAAAAACTTCTGTTAATCCACCGTAAATCGAGCGATGAGCGGTGCGTGGTCGGAGGGGTGGCGGTCCAGGACTTTAAAATCTTCCAATTTGATAGTGTTGCACTTTGTCCAGAAAATGTTGTCGTAGTTTGCCTGGATAAATGGAATTTTGCCGGCTGCCAGTTTCCAGGTGGGGTGCAACAGGGTGCCGGTGGCGCGGTGGTAGAGCGATTTGGCGCCCCACATCCGCGGCATAAACTTGAACTGGTTGAAGTCGCCGCCGATAATGGTGGTTGTTTGGAGCTCGGGCGCTCGCATGATTCTGCGGAAGGACTTATGGTGACCGATGTGCGCTAGCCAGTTCCACGGTACCAGATGAGCCAAATAGTTGACGACGATGTTGACGTGCCGTTTGCCATGCGGCAGCCGGGCTTGTATGAGTTTTACGGTATGTCCGGGGAAGCCGCGGATTGCACCGTATTTGTCCGGGCCTAGTTCGTGATGCGAGACTTCTGCGGGCTTGACGCGCGTCGCAAGAGCCGAGCCGCTAAACTGCCCGTTATTCTCGGGGCTAAACGGCGCAAAAAAAGTGTGGTAGCCCTGTGCCTCCAGGCGCTTTAGGAGTGGCGAGCTGCCATCCGCGTCAGCTATAACTTCATTCAGGCCAAAGGCGTCGGGCTGGTGCTCCTCGATAATTCGGTCGAAACGGTCGTGGAGCAATTTGAGCCTGGCACCAGTAAGCTGACTCTCCACCCATACATTCCAAAAAATAGCTGAAAATGGCTTGCCCATGCCCCGAATTATTAAACACCTGCCATGTAAGTGCAAGATTTTTTACAGACTAGTTGCAATGTCGCTGATATCCTGGGTACTTAATT
>DATDBJ010000016.1:0-14635 GCA_036524895.1 Saccharimonadales bacterium (SeqCode) | reverse complement strand
TGGGTTTTAGTTCCATTGCCTCGCCGGTCTCTTTGACCTTCTTCATCCAATCTTCGGCGGCGGCACTTAGGCGCTGTGCGCGCTGCTTTTTATATTCGGCGATGTCAACATTTACCCGGGTATATTCAAATCCCTGATTCTTGAGAGCGCTACTCACTAAAAACTGTAGCGAGCGCATATTCTCGCCCTTTTGGCCTATCAAAAAACCGTTCAGGTGCGTTGAAGGCACTTCGAGCTCGATAACGTCGTCTTCGCTCGTAGCGTGAACTTCTGTATTAATCCCGAAAAACGACAGCAGGTCCTCGAGATACTTTTTTGCGTATAGGATGGCTTCTTCCACTATTTTTTCCTCCTTTTTTTAGCTGCCGATTTGCGCTTAGAGGGTTTGGTTTTTGTTTTTTTAGTTTCAACGACTTCGCCTTCGATGACTTGCTTGCCGCCTTTAGTTTCGACCGAAGCTTCCATTTCTTCGGTGTCTTCGCGCAAAACAATCGATTGCTGGATAAGAGCGACGATACCGCTCGTCAACCAGTAAAGCGCCAATGCCGACGGAATATTAACGGTAAATATAAAGATCATGGCCGGCAGCAGGTAGCGTGTGCTGCGGCCTACGGCTGCGTTAACCTCGGACTGGTCGGCCTGCTTGCCTTCTTTGGC
Source organism: Saccharimonadales bacterium (SeqCode) (assembly GCA_036524895.1). Taxonomy (GTDB): domain Bacteria; phylum Patescibacteriota; class Saccharimonadia; order Saccharimonadales; family UBA4665; genus PMNU01. The sequence goes on along the minus strand of DATDBJ010000016.1, from coordinate 13,978 downwards.
TTCGCGCAAAATACTGCGCAACGACCTGGCATCTTTGGTGTCCGGAGAGAGTTGTTTGCTTTGATAGAACTGAGCTACGGCGCTACCGATGACGATCAGCATGGCCGGCCAGTACAAGCCTTGCGGGCCCAGTGCACTTCTGGTTAGATCGATCACGCCAAATAATGTTACGTCAAACTCTTTAATATTACCGGCAATGTGCTCGATCCAGGGCAGATGTTGCAGGAACGGATACGCAAAGGTTTCTATCTGGCTAGGGTCTTTTAAGACCTTTTGTAAACCGACATAAAGACCGATCAAAATAGGGATTTGCAGGATTAGCACGCCAATCGTACCGAACGGATTAATGCCCCGCTCTTTGTACAACTCCATCATGAGAAGCGACTCTTTGCGCTTGTCGCCAGCCGCTTCTTTCTTGATGCGCTTCAGCTCGGGCTGTAATTTGCGCATCACTTTTACCTGGTGCAGCTGCTTCTTGATGAGCGGCCACATCAACAGACGAACGATGACCGTAAAGATAATGATGGCCAGACCAAAATTGTGCCCGGGCAAAATGCCATAAATCAGCACCAGCAAATTAAAGATCGGCTGTACGATCAACGCATTCCACAAATCGCCCATTATGTTTTGGTCTCCTTTTCATCTAATATATCATGCTCCGCCCCTGAAGTGGGTATGCCATGCAGGACCCCGGCCTTTTCAAGCTGCTCAAGAATCAGCCGCTGCAGAGTCGCGGACGGCATGTGGGCCAGGTCTTCATTGTAGACAGAAAACACTAAATCATACGAGCCCGCAATGCGTCCCGCATTTTTACGCATAATTTCGTACAGTCGGCGACGGATACGATTTCGCACTACCGCCGACTTGCTCACTTTCCGGCTAACCACTACAGCAGCCCTGTATGTCTTCTGACGACTGTTGTGGACGTAGCGTAACGACACTAGCTGCCCGCGTATTGTTTGCCCCCTCTGGTATACAAAACGGAGGCTACTCCTTCCATGAAACCGATGGGTACTATTAATCATCGCTCTTTTAGAGCCCCTCAATTAACTCAAATATCAAGCGCCGATGACTTAGGCTGACAGGCGCTTGCGACCTTTAATCCGGCGGCGGGCCAAGACCAGACGACCGGCACGGGAAGCCATGCGCTTCATAAAGCCATGCACTCTCGAGCGCTTGCGTGTTTTTGGTTGAAAAGTTCGTTTTGGCATATGTTCTCACTCTACAGGATCTACCTCAGACACACAAGTCTGACATCCCTGTAACTACCTTTAGTATTAGATTGTTATTACAACGGTTAAAATAACAATATTTAACCCACTAATCTTAGCAGGTTTTCCACACTTAGCCAAGTATTATCCACAGATTTACAGATGGGACTCGTTTCTGTGTACAAAATCGATCTTTTGTTCCTCCTGTCTTTTTTATGATAAAAGTATGTGGAAAAGTCCGTTGTTCTAGCGTATAGTCGTTTACATAAATCTGTGAGTGAGAGGGTAATGCAACAGTCTAATTTGTGGCAGGCAGTTTTGGGAGAGGTCGAGTTATCACTCTCTAGAGGCAATTTTGTGACCTGGTTTAAGAATACCTGCTTGTTGCGGCAAGACGACGAGAGGATAGTAATCGGCGTTCCTAATGTATTCATCAAGCAGCAACTGGAACGCAAATACAACGACTTGATCGTTACGACTTTGCGCCGGAATGGCGCCAATGCAGAGAGAGTAGAATACAAAATCCACTCCTCGCTGACCCCTGCCCGTGAGGAAGAGCCAATGGTTTTGCGTCCAACTCCAGGCACAAAAACTACCGCACCAGCGCCCAAGGCTCAAAGCACCGCCCTCACTCACACCTACCGCCAGGGCCTTAACGAGCGCTACACATTCGAGAACTTCATAGTCGGATCCGGCAACGAGCTGGCATACGCCGCCTGCCAGGCAATAGCTGCGCAGCCGGGCACCAAATACAATCCGCTCTTCTTATATGGCGGCGTAGGGATTGGCAAAACACACCTTATCCAAGCCGTGGGCAATGCCGTTCTAGCCAATAACCCTAAAGCCCGTGTCGTATATGTATCGAGTGAGCAGTTCCTGCAGGAGTTCGTGGACGCCCTGCGCTACAAAAAGAACACCGACTTCGCCGACTTCTACCGTGGCGCGGATGTACTTATCGTGGACGACGTACAATTTATCGCTGGCAAGGAAAAGGTGCAAGAGGAGTTCTTCCATACCTTCAATGCGCTGCACCAGGCCAGTAAGCAGATCATAATATCGAGCGACCGGCCGCCGCGTGACATCACGACGCTCGAGGAACGTCTGCGCTCCCGCTTCGTATGGGGCATGAGCATCGACATGCAGACCCCAGACTTCGAGACGCGCTGCGCAATCCTGCAAATCAAATCTCAAACCCATGGTATAGATCTGCCCGCAGACGTAGTAGACTACCTAGCTACCAACGTCCAGACCAACATCCGCGAACTGGAAGGCGCGCTAAACCAGCTGCTCGCGTTCTGCGAAATGCGCGGCCTGGAACCCAACCTATCCATAGCCGCCGGCCTGCTCGGCAGCGCCCAAACCCGCCCAAAGCACATCAGCGCCCGCCAAATCATCGAGCGCACCGCCCGGCACTTCCAGGTGCCCATCGAAGACATTCTGGGCCCTAAACGCGACAAAGACATTGTCGTACCGCGCCAAGTAGCAATGTACATGCTGCGGAGCGAACTCCACCTCAGCTTCCCCAAAATCGCTAAAGAGCTGGGGCGAAAAGATCACACCACCGCCATACACTCGATCGAGAAGATAGAAAAAGAGTCGCATATAGACGCCGATATCCGCGCCGCAATAAGCAGCATCAAGGATAAATTGTATGCGTAAAAGCTGTGCACAAACCGTGGAAATGCGGGTACGAAACCGTGGAAACGAACAATTTTTATACCCCCACACCCACCACACACGGCAAGCGAGACGTGCAAAACCCTCAGCTTTCGCACAGTTAACCCGCAGCCAGTCCGCACAATTCCCACAGCCAAAAAGGCACGTTCTCACCCTGTTACAAAGCTTGTTTTCCCCACAATCCACAACGCCTATAAATACAATAACTATTAATATTAATTAGTTAGTAAGAATTCTGAGGAGAAGTTTATGCAGCTACAAGTTACACAAGAAAACTTAAATAAAGCTCTTGGCATGGTTGCCCGGGTTGCCAACACACGCGGTACCCTACCAGTTTTGGCGAACGTGCTTATTAAGACAGTAAACAACCGGTTGAGCATCGCAGCTACTAATTTGGATATCGCCATCACCCATTACATCGGCGCAAAGGTGGCCACAGAAGGCGCAATCACCGTCCCTGCCCGCTTGATGCAGGATTTCATCAGTAGCTTGCCGACGGGCGTTATCGACCTTAAGCTGGACGACTACAAACTCAACATTGCGACCGACCAATATCAATCTGTTATTAATGGTGTGTCTGCCGAAGAATTTCCGGTTATGCCGGCAATTACAGAGGGTAAAACCTGGACAGTTCCGGCTGGCGTCCTCAAAAAAAGCCTGCAACAGGTGGTTATAGCCGCCTCTAACGATGAGGCTCGTCCGGTACTTACGGGTGTGTATCTGCATACGACCGATGGCAAGTTGTACATGGCAGCCACGGACAGCTATCGCCTGGCCGAGAAAGAGTTAACTAAAATCGAAGAGGAAGTAAACCTTTTGGTGCCAGTGACCGCTATGCAGGATTTGTTGCGCATCGTGAGCGACGTAGAGGAGGATGTGCAGATCACCAGTGACGACCAGCAGGTGCTGTTCCGCGTGGGCGACATCGAGCTAGTGGCCCGTCTCATCGAGGGTAAATACCCTGACTACCGCAAATTGATTCCTCAAAAATTCGAAACCACTGCAACGCTCAAGCGTGCCGACCTTTTGAACGCGGCCAAAATATCGAGCCTGTTCGCCCGCGAAAGCGCCGGCAGTATCACCCTGAATGTGGACGAAGCGACACAAGAGCTAAGTATTCGCTCAGTCGCTTCGCAGCTGGGTGAAAACACCGCTAAGGCGGCGGCTAAAGTTGTGGGCGGCGGCGTGATCACTCTCAATTCGCGTTACCTGCTGGACGCTTTGCATGCTGTGAGCGGCGAAGAGGTCAGCTTCTGTTTTAACGGCAAGCTCGAGCCGTCAGTCCTGAAGGATCCGGCGAGTGGCGACTATATCCACATTATTATGCCCCTCAAGAGCTAGAATAGTAGGATGATAACCGATCTTCGGCTGCAACATTTTCGCTCCTACAAAGATGCGGCGTTCGAGCTGAGTCCTGGCGTAAACATCATAGTCGGCCCCAACGCCAGCGGCAAAACTAACCTGTTGGAGTCTGTGCTGGTTTTGTCGCGCGGCAGTTCGTACCGGGTAAAAGACGCCGATCTGGTGGCTCACGGAGCGGACTGGGCGCGTCTGGATGCCGATTTGCCAAACGGCAAACGGGTGGTAAAACTGCAAAGCGCCGGCGAAGGCAAAGTGACCAAGACATTTGAAATAGACGGGCAGGTATTGAGTCGCCTCAGCTCTGCGCGCATGCTCCCGGTGGTGCTGTTTGAGCCGAACCACCTATTGTTGCTTAGCAGCTCGCCAGACCTGCGCAGGACATTTTTGGATGATCTTTTAGAGCAGACCTCGCCCAGTTTTGGCGCTACCCGCCGCCACTACAAGCGTGTACTCGCCCAAAGAAATTCGTTGCTAAAGAAAAATCCACGCGATCTGCGCGAACAACTGTTTGTGTGGAATATCCGTTTAGGCGAGCTGGGCGGGCAGATCGTGCGGGAACGCAATGCACTCGTCGAACGCTTTAAAGGGCGCTTGAGCGGGCTGTACGGGCGTCTGGCGGGCAAAGATTACGATACGTCGCTCGCCTATCGCAGCCAATTCAGTCCCGAGCAATATGAAACCTCCCTGCTCCATAAGTTAGAGTCGTCGGTGGATCTAGACGTCATGCGCGGTTTTACGGCATATGGGCCGCACCGCGATGATCTGGAGGTCTTTATCGGCGGCCACCATGTGCAAGAGGCCGCCTCGCGCGGCGAAACGCGCACCCTCGTTCTGGCTTTAAAGGTTCTGGAGTTGCAGTTACTGCAGGAAATCCGCGGCGACCGCCCTCTCCTGCTCCTTGATGACGTATTCAGTGAGCTGGACGGCAAACGCCGCCAAGCGCTCACAGAATTCCTGAAAGACTACCAGACCTTTATCACGACCACCGACGCCGATATGATAACTCAGCACTTTGGGGCCAGTAACATTATTTCCGTAGTCAAGGCGTAGTTGACTGCTGTTCGGGGTCTGGGGAGAACGTAATTTTTATCTTGGTGACATCCACCTTTTTTTGTTTTAAGTAAGCCAACGCCGCGGCCTTAAACTGCAGCAGTTCTTGATTATATTCGGCGGTTCCGGGCACGGTTGCAGTGGCATGCAGCGCTACCCGGAAGCTGACGTTTTTGTTTTCGTCTACCGAATAATTAATTTCGTACGTAGGGGTTTCGTAGGGTAGTTCAGTGACTACGGGGTAGGCCGTAGCAACCTTTTTTTGCGTTGCCATAAATGCGGCCCCGCCAGCCTGTTGGGCCAGGCTTTGCTCTTTGGGGTGGGTTGCAATAAATTGCAGGGCTTCGGCTGTGTTGGCGTCGAGCGGTAAGTATATGGGCTCATCGGGGTCCAGCGCGTCGGTGTCTATTGTCTTGGTGGCCGGGCCAAAAAACTGACGAGTAGCCTTAAGTGTGTGCTTACCCTTGGTTAGCCATATGCTGCCACTGGCCGATTGTACGCCGTCAATAGTAAGGGTTGCATCCGATGGTATTGGTATGATTTCTACGCGGACCTCATTGGCGTGCCTGCTGGCCAACAGGAATACGCCCGCCAGTACCGCAAGGATAGCTAAACTGACGGCCAGTAGCTTCTTTTTTGCTTGAGGCTCCACTTATATACTCTCCACCTCGGGCCGCACCAGGCGGTACCATTCATATTCTTTGAACGTATCGGTAGTGCTGGCCATAGGTGCTCGTCCGCATTCCGACGCCGACCCGGAAGATCCAAAGAATTCTCCGCCATCCTCGCCTTTCATGTTGCCTACATAGATAAACGTGTGTCCGGACGTACCGTTGTTCCTAACGGCTATATCGCCGGGCTGCAGGCTGGCCTCCGAGGTAACGCGGAGGTATTTACCGTTTACTCCGCTATTTCTGCGTAGATAGGCTTGCTGTTGCGCGGTATTGCCCTGCGGGTTTGTGTTGTAGTCTGGGTCGGCCTTGCTTTCTCTCATAACGATGGTAACAAACCCGCCACAGTCCACGCCTCCGCCATAGCAGCCGTTGCCAGCATACTTTGCCCGCCCGACGGCGGTTTGGTAGGCGGATTTTTTGCTTACGGGGCTATTATATCCCTCACATCCCTTGGCGCCGGCGGCACATCTGCAATTTGAGGACCCGGCGGCACAATAGTCCGGCCAGGCATATTCGGCAATTTTTTGCAGGATAGCGTCCTTGGGGGTAGCCGGTAGACACTGCTGGTTATTGGATGCGGCGGTCAGGCCGCTTACGGCAATGGGCAGTGGCAGCTCTGGCGAAGCGTCCCAGTGCTCGGCCAGGATATTTTCGGCGCTTGCAACCACGCGTTCATAGTTAGTGTTATCTGAGGGCGTTTGTCCGCCGGGCGCACCTTGGAGTGACATTTGGAATACTTGCTTGGCAATTGCTGCCGGATCCGTACTAGTCTGCCAGCCGTCTATGCGCTGCAGTCCCCATTTGCTAAGTGGTGATGGCACGGTAGCGCCAGCCGGCGCGCCAAAGAACGCCTGGGCGGCATAGGCCGGATTCATAAGCTGGTAGACGACTTCACGACTGTCGTTGCTGGTACCCAATGTGCTCCAGCCACGGGAGGCGCCCAGTTGCATAATACCTAGGGAATCGTCTTTGTTGCCGAGCGGCCTGGGTTCTGCCAGCGCCTTCCACACCGGGTTTTCCTGGGATAACGGCACTCGCGAATTAGCATAATTTTGCAAATTGGAGCGTGCCAGAGCGGCAACCAGGCCGATTAGTGCGCCCTGCCTGCCTAAATTGTAGGTCTTGGCAATGCCAATAATTGTTTTGGCGTTAGCGGTTTCAGCTGTGTTCAGGTCGATTGAGCCGGGCGCGATGCCATCATCGCGGGAGCCGTATGCGCATTTTTCATCTATAAATGCGATGCCTAGTCTGACTTTACTGCGACGTTCCTCGGGGGTGATTGCGACGGCCGGGGCCTGGAGCAGCAACACGCTAATAATGCATAACGACAGGCCGGCATGCAGCAGGTTTTTGTGGGATGACTTTATGTACCGTGTTGTTTTGAGCGCCATATGCTTACTTTTTATTATAGTATCACTTAGTTGTCTATTGCTTGGGGGCAGTTTGTGTGTATGCACATCGCGGCACCAAGAATTTCTTTATAGCGTTGGCAGTTGTTAAAGAAGCCATCGGCATTGGGTGGGCACTGGGGTATGCCCGGCTCTTTAACTTCTTGGGGGATGTCAGCGTCAATTTCTTCGGGGCTGCCACCAAACTGGGCCACGCCGTTAAGATCGGTCACCTGTTGCTGCGAAGCTGCCGCCCAGCTGCGGCCAGATAGGAGCGATACAAACATGCCAGGTATGCCCTTTATGGGGCTAAGAATACTGGCCGCCAGGCTGCCTGGGTCGGTGCTGGTGGGGGCGTATTGTACTGCCCTGCTCGCCAGCGAACTGGGTACATCTAGCGAAAACAACCGTTCGGTTAATGGTAGTGCTGCCAGGCCGTCTTGGTAATTTTGGTTCGCCCTCATAACTAGTTCTGGTGTTTCGCGCGTTGTTACTTCCCTGGCGCCCAAGTTTGTTTGCAGGTAGCGGTTGTTCATAACGTCCATGCCGGTGCCGATACCATTAACCAGCGTACCGCCCTTGGCATTCGGGTCTATACTAATGCCAAATATAAACATGATTGCTTTTATGCCAAATAGGGCGAACTCCTGCATCCAATTGGGGCCAAAAATAGCAGTGAGCGCCCTTTCCCACACGCTCGTAAAGGGGCTAAGCACAAAGCCAGTAATCTTCCCGGCCAGTTCGCTAAATGCACCAAGCGCCTGGCTGATGGTGTAATACCATGCCTCGAGCGGTAAGCGCCACGCTAGGCCAATCTTGTTGTAGGCGAAATCCGAAAAGTCGCCAATGGGGTCATCTAAATCATTACCCACCGTTGGCTGCACCTGGAGTCCTTTGGACGGGTCGCCCCCGGCCAGCAAAATAGCCATCGACGAAAAGTTATGGCCGGTTATTTGGTCATTTAAGGCATCGACATACGACAACTTCATATTGCCGTCCTTTATTTCATCGGCATAGCCGAGCCATAGTGCTGCCAGGGATCCATAGGCCTGTTCCTTCATCAGTATAGATGTCCGGGCGACCAGGTGCTGCGAATAAGCAACTCCAATCGCATGCTGTATTTGTGCTAGGGCATCAATAGGTCCTACCAAGGGCAGCGCGGTGCTAAAGGTTGCCGATGTCGCGACCCTGATAATTTTTCCGCTTATGATTTCTGTGGTTCGTTCCAGGTAGCTGCCATTCTTTGGCTCTCCTTGCAGTGCCTCATCGACCGATTCCGTTATGAGGTCTTTTGTAGCTTCGGCCGTTGCATTGTCCAGCTCGCCGCTTGTAGGGGTGAGCCTTCGGCTTATCGAAGGGTCGGCAGTGTCTATAGGGCTTTTGTCTTCGACTCGTTCAAAAGTGTCGCACGGGTCGGCACCAGTATCGCCTTCTGCGCCTAGGGCGCAGCCGAGTGCATCGCCGAGTACGCTGGTTGGTTCTCGTAACACGACTTCGGCCGCGTGCTTGTTGAGGTTGTCGATGTTTTCCTGCTTCGACTTGCTTTCGTCGTACGCCGGCGTGCCAAACTTGCTGTTAAAAAACGTCGCTCTTACATAGCGAACAAAAGACAAATCAAGGAACCTGAAGATGGGCAGGGTGTATCGAACCGCCCCGTTAACGGACCGGGCGGCTAGCCTGTTCTTTTCGGTGAGCTCTGTGAGTTCTTTGTAGGTATTGGCAACGCCCTGGTCTTCGCCTTTAAAAAAGAAGTGGACATCGCCGTCTATTTTGCGGAATTCAATACTGTTTTGTCGACCCATCTTCCCAACTACGTCCGCATTGTCAAAGGCGTTGTGCAGGCCGCGCAGAGCGCTGCCAGGCTTGGCTTGCGCGTCCAGATCGCCGGCCGCCTTGCTTATAAGGTAGTTCATGAGTACACGCTTAAAGGCGGCTTCGGCTATCTGGCGCGCTATCAGGCTTGAAGGCAGCGAGATTCTTATATTGCCAATGATCGAGGGAATCTTAAGCTGGGGTGTAATGGTAAACGTAAAGAAGCCAATTGTAAAGGCAATAATACTGCCGCCTACAAACAGGCTTGTTCTTTGGCGCCTCCAGTTTAATTTAGTCCTAAAGCGTTTTTGGGGGGCGCTCTGACTGCCTTCGCCGTTGTTGTAAAGGCTGTTCTGTGGCGCAGACTCTGCACGCCGGAGTTCGTCGGCTGATGTTGTCCCGTCATGGCCCGTGGCAGTCTGTGGGGGTGTGGTGGGGGTGTGGCCTGGACGCGAATACCCGATGCTTTTACCTAAAGGGGCTGCCCTTTTTTCGAGCGCTCCTAGGTCATGGTCAACCGCATTTTCGGCACCAGTCCGTGCCGGTGTTTTGAGCTGGGTGCTCCTTGTTGGTCTCCTTGGTTGTGGGCCTGCCGGGCCTGCTCGGTTTGGGGGCCTAGTATCCATTGTTTATGCCGCCAGCTTGATTGCCTAAGTCAATAGTGCCATGCGGTTGATTAAAATCAACCTGCTCTATGCGCTGAACCTCTTGCGGATTGGTGTTTATAAGTGTTGTTTCGGTCTGGCTGGCGACCACTTGGATGTGCACGTGGTTTTGGCCGGCAAAGAATAGACCCTGCCCTACCGGGAATTGGCTAAGGCGCTTTTTTTCCTCAGCAGTTAATTTGAATACATCGGCAAGCACATCTACGGCAGTTGGCGACTGTTTTAGCAAGAATTGCATACTGGCGTTAGCAACAATGGCGCGGCCCATGCGCGAACCCATGAAGTCTTCTACGTCTTGAGTTATGGTGGTGATGCCCAAGTTATACTTGCGGGCGCGCTTGGCAAGCGAGAACATAAAGTTAGCAGAGTCTTCGTACTTCATGAGCTGCCAGGCTTCGTCCACGATCAGCAGGCGTTTTCGCTTGTCGGTTTTGGTTCGGTTCCAGATGTAGTTAAGGACTATATACATGGCTACCGGGCGCAGCTCGTCTTCTAGATCGCGAATATTAAATACAACCAGTGGATTGTTGATATCGATGTTGCTTTGTTGTGAGAAAATTCCCGCAAACGTTCCGGTTGTGTATTTTCGCAAGCGTTGCGCTAGCTGCGGACCAGTGTTGCCCATGTGTAAGAGTGTATCGTAGAGGTCGGCGATGGTTGGCGGCGTGCCTTGGTGAGTGAGCGGGTCGTTGGTGATACCGGCTTTAGCGTAGGTTTCGATAAGCGCTGCGTCGAGGTCGGATTCTTCTACGGGCGTCAGTGCCGGAGCAATCATCTGCTGCCCGCCCTGAATCTGGGCTTGTGCCCCGCCCATCATTAGGCGCAGCAAACCATGCAGTGTAATCAAGTTACTGCGAAGTGCGTTGTCGGCTTCCTCGGTATCTACTACGTGCGGCAAATCAAAAGGATTAATCCGGGTGGCCGAATTTAGGCTTAGTCGTACATATGCACCGCCAACGGCGTCACACATTTTTTCATATTCGTTCTCCGGGTCGATAATTAAGATCTCCGTGCCCATCATCATGCTGCGCAGGGCTTCCAGTTTGACCGTAAACGACTTGCCGGCGCCGGATTTAGCGAAGACTACCGAGTTGCCATTTTCTAGGCTAAAGCGGTCAAAGATAACGAGACCGGAGTTGTGCATATTGATGCCGTAAAGAATGCCATTATCTTGGGTGAGGTCGGCCGATGTAAACGGGAAGCTGGTGCTAATTGCCCCAGTTGACATGTTGCGTCTGATTTGCAGCTGATCCATAAATTGCGGCACGGTACTGTTGAGTCCCTGCTCTTGCTGAGAACTAGCTGGTTTACTGTAAACGAGCTGTTGTCCAAGGAGCGACTCAACTTTGTGGCTGACGAATTCAAGCTCTTCCATGGAAGATGCGTAGACAGTGAAGTAGAAGCCGAAGCGGAAGAAGCGCTCTTCTCCGACCTGGAGTTTGTCGCGCATTTCTTCGGCGTCCTGAATAGCAGCCTGCATACCCGGGTCGCGTACGCGCCCTTTTTCGGCGTTGATCTGGAGACCTGCCTCCAGCTGGGTGACTTTTTTGCGCAGGTTTTCCAGTACCACCTGACTCTCCACGGGATAAATGTACATAGAAATGTCCATTACCTCATCAAGGTTAATCATGGGGCTTACCCAGCCAGTGTAGAGCTGACGCGGGTATCCATAAACGTAGTATGTGCGCGCCAAGCGTGTGCCTAAGCGGAAGTAAGCGCTGTTTAACTCGATGGAGCTAGGCGCAATAAAATCGCGCAAGGCAGTAATGCCCTTTTGGAAAGCGGCGGCAACCTCTTGTTGTTCGCGCGCCCTTTGGGCTTCGGCCAAAGCAACCGGATCGAGCCGCTGTTTTTTTGCCATTAGGTTAACTCCCTCTGTAGGTGTGCTTGGGGCGCGGCGCCTTGTCCCTTGGTAACAATGTCGGCATTAAGGTTTTCGAAGTTCTTAAGCTGTTGTCGGGTGGCGGTATCGGGGTTGTAGGTGTCGTAATATAATTCGATTAATTCTTGAGTGTCAAGCGGCAGACTCTGGATATTACACTGCATTAAACCCTGCATTACAGCCTGTATGCGGTTTTTTAGCTCGGCCTTGGCTTTCTCCAGATCTTGTTCGTTGATCACTACACTCTGTTCTTTTGTATTGAACAGACCCAAAAAACCGGTAACGAAATTTTTACTTTGAGTAATTGCCTTTTGTACGTCAACATGCGGGAAGAATGGAATAACGATATAGAACTTCTTGTCCATAATGTTAGTTTGCTGTGAAAGTTGGTCAATATAACCAATATAATCTTCCATCAACATGGCCAAGAGCATGTTGTCATGCTCAGAGCGGATTTTGTCCAACTTGTTTATGTATGGCTGAAGGTCAACCCGCTGTGACCGGATAAAAATCTGAATCGGAAAGTAGAGAGAGTTCAAAAAACCCTGGTACGAAAATTCGACTGCCTCTTGTTCCTGCTGGCTCATTAGATCGAAGTTAACTGATTTGACCATAACTACCGATCGGAACGAGCCGTCATTCATAATGACAATACCGTCTCTGATCTCTGCAATTTGCAAGGTGTTTTGCGTACTATTGGGGTTGCTGTGTACGGCCGCTTGCGTAGCCTGCGGCGTGGCGACCATTCCCTGTGGTATCGGGGCTGCGGGGTATTGCTGCGTGGCAAAAGACGCACCTGGCGCCTGATTGCCTGCTGTTGGTTGACCTGGCGAATTAGGATTCATGAGCTCGTGCTTGGCTACCCTTTAGAAAGTTTTTGTTACGCAAATTAATGCAGCTTGATAACGACTTCATTTTGCGGCGCGGAGCGCTCCGCCTCGCGTGCAATCGTGGCCACATTAAGGTCGTCGTTGCTGGCTAGTTGTAGTATAGCAGCCTGCTTGGATGGTGTCACTGGAGCAGGATTAGGTTGTGCCGGAGGGGTTAGGGCACTCTCCACGGGCATGACTGTGCTTGGCGGGGTTGCAGGTTGGGGAGTAGCTGGTCTTGCCTGCTCTGACAGCGGTTTAATAGTGTGCATATGCCCGTAGTAAGCGCCGGTTGCAGATTGGCGCTTGTGTTCCTCAAGCTCTGCCACCAAGCCGATCTCGTCTTGGGCCGGCAACCCTGCGGCAGCTCCGCCGGCGTTCGTGTCTGCCCCAGGGGTTACAACTTGGCTGCCGAAAACTGCCATATCATTCGGGATGCTGGCCGTAGGGCTTGGTTGATTGAGAAACCAATAGTTTGCCGGGCGTGTTTGGGTTTGTGCGGGCGACGTAGCGCTATTTTGCAGACTTGCCATTAGTCTCTCACGGTGCGCCTTGGTACTTTGGTTTATCATGCTTTGCATGCGCTGGGCGCCGGCATTGTTTTGCTCATCCAGCATATCGTCGGCAGCTTGCACTATTACATCGTCCACAGGCTTCGGTAACAAGGAGGGTGTAACCAGGCGGTCGGAATCATTAAGATTCGCAGACTGCGAATATGCATTAATATACACACTTTTGGTTGCCCAGCCGCGCGTGTCGATGGTGCTGGCCAGTGCTTGCAAGCGGCTGCGGACCTCGGTTTCGGACAAGCCATTTGTGCGGTAGGTTTCCACCCGCTTCGGTGCGGTAATGGTAACCAGCTCCTTAACGCCACTTTGGTCCCAAATACGCCGCCGGGGTTTTAGTAGGAAGCGGATTTTTGCCAATGCCCATATCTCGGTGGGCTGGTCCCTCCCCCAGGGGAAGGCAAAAAAGCCGGCAACAAAAGCGATCGGTAAGGTAACAACCATTAAAAAGCCAGCACTATGCGTGGCAAAAGAATACGACAGGAACAAACAAATAGCCGCAACCGCACCATAAATAAACTGGCGTAGCGTTAACGGGCCAAACAGTTTATCTTCGGCCTCTACATCTTGGATGACTTTGTAAGTAGCCATAGTTGATTATCCTGTTTGGCGGTTTTATTCAATACGGCGTGGACACCCTCCACCTTCCATTCATCGAGTGTCGCCATTCTTAGCCCAAGTGCGCTATAGTCAACCTTATATAGCCCGTCGCTCCCTTTAGTGACGGCATCCGGGCGTACCGGAAGCACTTCTTGGGCCATGACCCCAATATAATGTTGGGTGCCATGAAGGTATCTGAATTGGTATAGATTCATGCGGTTT
>DATDBJ010000015.1:0-4954 GCA_036524895.1 Saccharimonadales bacterium (SeqCode) | reverse complement strand
TGTGCTTGGCGGCGGTATTCTACCAGCGGATCACGCTGGCCGACGCTCATCCAGTGGATGCCTTCGCGCAGGTGGTCCATGTTCTCAAGGTGCTGCATCCATAAGTTGTCCAGGATCTGAAGGTAGATATCGCGCTCGACTTTGCGCATAATTTCGGCCGAGAATCCGGTTTCACGGGTGTCGTACAGCTCGTGCACCTCCTTAATCAGCGCTTCACCAAATTTGTCGGACGGGGCGTCAAACAAGCGATCGAGCGCAGCGTCATCTAATGGGAAGACTTCGCGTACCATGCTTTCGAATTGTTCGGTCAGAAGTTCTGGCGAGCTAGCTAATGTTTTAGCCTCTTCCTCAACAAAGATTTTTACTCGTTTGCTGATGTCGTCGCTTCTGAGAATCTCCTTACGCATAGCATAAATGGCTTTGCGGTGGCGGTTCATGACGTCATCGTACTGGACGACGTTTTTACGCTGGTCGAAATGGAAACCTTCCACTTTTTTCTGCGCGCCTTCCAGCGATTTGCTGATCATGCGGTTTTCGATAGGCGTTTCGTCGTCTACTTTAAGGCGATCCATAAGTTTGGCGATGCGTTCGCCGCCAAAAATGCGCATCAGGTCGTCCTGGGTACTTACAAAGAATTGGGTAGTGCCTGGGTCGCCCTGACGACCGGCGCGCCCGCGAAGCTGGTTGTCAATACGGCGGGATTCGTGACGCTCGGTACCTAGCACGAACAAACCGCCCAACTCTTTAATGCCCTCGCCCAGCACGATGTCGGTACCGCGGCCGGCGATGTTAGTAGCCAGGGTTACGGCACCCTTTTGCCCCGCACGGGCTACAATAGCAGCTTCTTTTTCGTTATTCTTAGCATTCAAGATTTCGTACGGCACGCCGGCTTTAGATAGCATGTGCGCCAGCCTTTCGTTCTTTTCAATTGATACCGTGCCCAAAAGAACCGGCTGACCTTTTTCGTGCAGCTCTTTCACTTCGCTTACGATGGCCTTAAATTTGCCTTCCTCGTTTTTATAGATGCGGTCGCTACGGTCTTCACGCACAATTTTGCGATTTGACGGAATGTCCACTACGTCCAATTTGTAAATCTGGTGGAATTCTTCAGCTTCGGTCATGGCCGTACCGGTCATACCGGCGAGTTTTTCGTACAACCGAAAGTAATTTTGAAATGAAATGGTGGCAAGTGTCATACTTTCCTGCTGGACTTCTACACTCTCTTTGGCCTCGATTGCCTGGTGCAGACCTTCGTTGTAACGACGGCCCTTTAGCAAGCGGCCCGTAAATTCGTCGACGATGACAATTTCACCATCATTGGTAACCACGTAATCTTTGTCACGTTTAAAGAGTGCCTGGGCGCGCAGTGCTTGCTCTAGGTGATAGATAGTACGGATGTTCTCTGTTGCGTAGAGACTCTTGACGCCTAAGATCTTCTCTATTTTATCAACGCCGTCATCGTTTAATACGACTGTTTTGCGCTTTTCATCCACTTCATAGTGCTTATCGCGATCAACCTGGCGGGCGACCTTGGCAAACTGGGCGTAAGCGGTACCGCTAGTGACGCTTGGCGCAGAAATAATCAGCGGTGTGCGGGCTTCGTCGATCAAGATGGAATCGGCCTCGTCAACGATGGCGTAGTGCAGATCGCGCTGGCGCAATTGGTCAACCTCACGCACCATATTGTCGCGCAGGTAGTCGAAGCCGAATTCGTTATTGGTGCCGTAGGTAATGTCGGCGGCGTAAGCCTCCTGGCGGGTAGCTGGGCGGAGGTGACGGAAGCGCTCGTCTTCGTGCTCAGTGTTCGTAAAGGCCGGGTCGTATATAAATGAATGGTCAGCGATGATAACGCCAACGCTCAAGCCAAGGAAATCATAAACCTGGGCCATCCAACCGGCGTCGCGTTGTGCCAGATACTCGTTAACAGTTACAACGTGCGCGCCCTTGCCCGTTAGCGCGTTCAGGTAAACCGGAAGTGTTGCCACCAAGGTCTTACCTTCACCAGTCTTCATTTCGGCGACGTTACCTTCGTGCAGCACCATGCCGCCAATCAGCTGCACGTCAAAGTGGCGCATGCCCAACGTACGAGTAGCGGCCTCCCGCATCACGGCAAACGCATCCGGCAGAATTTTGTCCAAAGTCTCTTTTTTAAGGCGCTTCTTGAGCGCTTCGGTCTGCTCCTTGAGCTTGCCGTCCGGCATCTTCTGGTATTTGTCGGCTAGGTCGTTGACCTCGCGCACGCGCTTTCGCAGGCGTTTAATCGTCCGCGCCTGCGGATCACCAAGCAACTTCTTGAGCAAAACGTTCATCGCCATATCCAGAAAAACTCCCTCTTTACCAAGTATTAGGCCATTTTTTTCGGCATTACAAAATATTGTAGCGCGTTACACCAGAGAACGCGAGTATATTTGTGTGATATCACACTGAAGCCATGCTAAGCCAGCAGAGATTGACGTTTTAGGCGGGCCATTAGGCGTTGGCGCAGCTTGGGGCCGGCGTGCTTTTCTTTGTATTTGTGGAGTTGATTTTTGAGCTTTTCCTCGACGATGTCTACGGCTGCAAACATGTTAACGGTCGTTTCGGTCACGGTGATTGTCTCGTGCGGTAAATGCACGATGACCTCACAAGTACGTTGCTCGCGCGCCTTAACCTTGCCTTCTTTGAGCTTGACCTCAGCGTGGACGCTACCGCGCGAGTGCTTCGGGATGTATTTTCCCAGTTTACCAATCTTTTTGGCGACGTACTTACGCAGATCGTCACCAACCTCCATATGAACCCCGTCAATATCGATTTTTTTGATCATACTACCCTCCTTTGTTAAGGACTAAATCTCTGCCTGGCCGTTCATAAATGAACGGAGTACTTCTGGTATCATGATGCGGCCGTCGGCGGTTTGATTATTCTCGATGATTGCCTTCAGGGTGCGACTCATGGCAAAGCCGGTGGCGTCGGCAGTGTGGACCAACTCGATGCGGCCATCTTGGCGCCGCACCCGAATTTTGAGGTCGCGCGATTGGTAGTCGGTCATATAATCGGCGGTGTGAGTCTCGCGCCACTTACCTTGCGCCGGGAACCAAGCGTTGAGGTCTACGCCCGCGGCGTTAGGTTTGCCGATGTCAGCAGTACACTTCTGAATAAACTGATATGGCAAGCCAATTTGCTGCATCAGGTACTCTTGGATGGCGATATGAAGCTTGTGTTCGTCCAAGCCTGTTTCGGGCGTGGTGAGCGATTCCATTTCGAGCTTGTCGAACTGATGGAGGCGGAAGATGCCTTCTTCGTCTTTGCCATACGTGCCTGCCTCGCGGCGAAAAGACGTGCTATAGCCGATGTAGCGGATCGGGAACATGTCTTCTGGCAAAATTTCGTTCCAATACATTGTGCACAGAGTGTGCTCGGCGCTAGCATTAAGCCATAGATCGTCTTGCTCAATCTTGTAGGTTACTTCTTCAGCGTTCAGGCGTGCGCTTGCCTCATATGGTTCGGTGCGCAGCATAGCCGGTGGCAATACTGGAGTAAACGGCTTAGTGCTAACATCTAGTCCATTTTCTTGTACGAGCCGCGCGATGACTTTCTCGTCGCCAAGCGTTTGCATAACAAATTGCATGATAGCCAACTGCATGCGAACCAACCCGCCCTTGAGATAAACAAAGCGTGATCCGGCGATTTTAGTAGCACGCTCTTTATCAATCAGGTCGTGATCGGCCCCGAGCTGGTAGTCGTGCTTAGGCGTAAAATCAAAATGCGGCGGTTCGCCAACAGTTTTGACAACCTGGTTTTCTTCTTCAGTAACACCTACCGGCACAAAATCGAAGGGCATATTGGGCACGGACTTCAACAATGTAGTAAAGCTGCCTTCCACTCCCTTAAAGCGCTCTTCCATCTCAGCGAGTTCGGTCTTGATGCGCTTACCTTCCTCAATTAATTCTGGCGAGGGCTTGCCGCCCTTCATTTTGTCGGCATTTTCGTTGCGGCGAGCGCGCAGGGCTTCGATAAAAGTTAGCATGCCGCGACGCTCTTCGTCGGCGCGCAGCAACTCGTCGACGTTTACGCTGTAGCCTTTTTGTTTGCTCTTTTCTTTTACAAGTTCGCGGTTATCTCGGATAAATTGAATGTCTAACATTTTCGTCCTCTAGTTTTATACAATTTTGAAATAAATAGTTAGCAGCTGGAACGAAAACTGCGACTGGATAAGATGTGCCTCATTACCTTAATTATAACAGGCTTAACTATAAATTAATTGTGCTCTCTATCTTAATTTGCGTACCTTTTCCTTCGGCCTCGCGCTGTTTTTGCATAACAAACAAAAAGGCGGCTATGGCGAGGCCTATTATTATAAGAAAGAACAACGCCAAGATAACGACGCCGCTTTCCCTACTCTGTACATTATTGCTATTCATATTGAGTTTAACTATACGCTGCGTTTTTTGGCTTGCAAGGCCGTAACCGTAAGCTCGGTCCGGGCGCGGGCGTAGGCACAAAATTCGCACGGACCGCCCATGATACTTGCGCCCATGCCCGGCATTACGTCGTCATCCATGCACTCTTTCATTTTTTGGATTGTTGGTTCGACCCAACTGTCATCACCTGTGTAGGGGATAATTTTGGTCTTAAATTCGACACGGTTGTTGAACCCGTCTACATCCAGCCGCCCGTTGGTATACACAAAATAGCCAGTACTTTGCACCGAAAAGCCGTTTTGACGGAGCAGCCATTGGTAAACCTCCATCTGGCGCTTGTAGCTGATTTGCCAACCGGAGTTTATGCTCACGTCTTTATCTTTAGCGGTTGCTTTGTAGTCCACGACGATCAGCTCGCCGCCAGTATTGGCCCAGATATCATCTACCGCGCCAAAAACCATTAGGTTTGTCGGCTCATGCAGGTGCTGCACGCCAACGAATGTCTCACGCCATTTGTCCAAATTTTCGTGAGTGAACGGTACAGCGGCAACATT
>DATDBJ010000014.1:0-6597 GCA_036524895.1 Saccharimonadales bacterium (SeqCode) | reverse complement strand
GCCACAGAGCGTTCGATACCAATCGCCAGCAAAGCCGGCGTGAGTTTGAGTGTCATTACCATCCCAAGCGGTAAGGATCCGGACGAACTCATTAAACAAGACCACGCCAAATGGGAAGAAATCATCGAAAAGCCGCAGTATGCGCTGGATTGGCTGATTGAGCGCTACCAAAAGCAGCTGGACATTCAGAGTGCCCAGGGCAAGCGACAATTCAGCGACATTATCCTAAACGTCGTGCGCGGCCTGAACGACCAAGTCGAGCAGGAGCACTACATCGAGAAGCTCAGCGGTCTGATAGGCGTTAGTCGCGATGCGCTTTTGAGCAAGTTTAAGCACCCAGATGCCCCAAAAAAACCTGCACCCAAGAAGGCGCAGAGCAGGCCGCTTGATAAAGCCGCACTGGAAGTAATTAAGGTCGAGAATAATCTGCTAACGCTCGCTTTGCTACAGCCTAAACTGCGGATACATTTGACAAACATCAAGCCGCAAATGCTCGCCGAAGACCATGCACGCGACCTGCTCAAGTTTCTTGCCGAAAATCCGGACTTTGCGGGCGATCCGGCTCAAATAACTCCTTTGCGACCCCTAGCAGACTATGTTAAAATGTTGTCATTATTGTATGAGGAACTTTATCAGGACCTTGAGATAACCGAACTTCATTCCGAAGCGGCTCAGTTGCAGGTACATCTGGTAAAAATTTACGTAAGAAACCAAAAACAGCGCATCGCACACGAATTGCAGAGTAGCGATGACGCGCGAACCGCAGAACTTTTAGAAGCAGCAAAGAAACTCGACAATTTACTAACGATGCACAAAGGAGGCTCCCGAGATGCCTAAAGCCAAGAAACAAGCACTAGAGAAGGCCGAGGCAGTTGACCTCGAGCAAGCAAAGAAAGATTTATTTGCCAAAGCCAAAAAAGATGGTCATATTGACCAGCGTGACATTACCACTGTTATTGCCGACACGCCTGACAACGCGGACGTTTTGGATAAGCTATATACCGAGCTTGCTGATGCTAATATTCAGGTGACCACCGCTGCCGCGCCGATGGACGAGGCTGTTGCCGGCGCTGTGCCTACCGATGACGAATGGTCTCTGGAGGACGGCGAGGAAGTCATTGTAGAAGATCAGCACTATCTGGACGACATCGCCGACGACTCCGTGCGCTTGTACCTGCGCGAAATCGGTAAAATTCCGCTTTTGAGCGCCGAGGAAGAGTTGGCGCTTGCTAAGCGAGTGGTGGCGGGCGACAAAGACGCCAAAGACAAAATGGCCGAAGCCAACATGCGTTTGGTTGTCTCAATCGCCAAGCGCTACGTGGGCCGCGGCTTGGATCTTTTGGACCTTATCCAAGAAGGTAACACCGGTCTACTCCGAGCCGTCGAAAAGTTCGACCCAGACAAAGGCTTTAAGTTCTCCACCTACGCCACCTGGTGGATCCGTCAGGCCATCACCCGCGCCATTGCCGACCAAGCCCGCACCATCCGCATCCCGGTGCACATGGTCGAAACCATCAACAAGCTGTTGCGCACCCAGCGCCGCCTGACCCAAGAGCTCAACCGCGAGCCGACCAACGAAGAAATCGCCGCAGCCATGGAAATCGAAGTCGATAAAGTCGAGCACATCATGAAGATTAAGCAGGATATTAGCTCGCTCGACGCTTCAATCCGCGACGACGAAGAAGAATCCGTACTTGCCGACTTTATCGAAGACGAAGACACTATTTCTCCAGAAGAATCCGCCACTAACCAACTGCTTAAAGAGCAGGTGAAGGATATGCTGGCTGCCCTGACCGAGCGCGAGCAAAAGATCATCAAACTGCGTTTTGGCCTGGAAGACGGCAAGCAGCACACTCTGGAAGAAGTGGGCCAAGAATTCTCTGTGACCCGCGAACGCATCCGCCAGATCGAAGCCAAAGCCCTAGCCAAACTCCGCAAGCATAAAGACGCCCGCAAACTCCACGACTACATTAAGTAGAATGTCTTACCCTGATCTAGGCTCCTTACCTATTGACTGAAGTAATACGTGCTTGTTATTATTGTAGTATGAAAACTACTATTACAATGACCAGTAAAGGACAGTTTACCTTACCGGCTGAAGTCCGTAAGGAGTTAGGGCTAAACGCTAACGGCGCTACTCTCCAGCTTGAGTTCAGCCCCGAAGATAGGACTATAAAGATCACCAAGCCAGTTACACTGTCCGAACTCCAGTATTTTGTGCAATCTGCGGCCAAGCAGCCAGCCAACCCGTTGCCGGATGATATTCATTCGTGGTATGAAGAGGAGCGCATAAAAGATTTGAAGCAGAGGGGCGCTTTGTGAGCGGCTCTTTGGATACGAGTGTTCTGGTGCAACTAGTCACAGGCCAGACGCCCGAGCTGGCGGCGGAAGCGGTTAGATTAGTAGAGCAGGCCGACGCTCAGCTGGCGATTGCTGATGCGGCTGTCATAGAGCTCATTTTTGTACTCGAAAAGCTAAAACGGCTCGACAGAAAAGACATCATGACGGCAGTCGAAGTGCTATCCGGGCACAAGATATTCAATTTCAACAGAGCCCTTTTTGCCGAAGCCTTACCCCAGTACGTTGCGCAACCGGCGCTATCTATTCATGATTGTTGCTTGGCTGTCTACGCTAAGTTCAATAATGCCGAACCGCTGTGGACCTTTGACCAGAAGTTAGCCAAGCAGATGCCCGGCGCCCGGCTAGTGCCTATTGCTAAATAGGAGTCGAAGCCTGGCAAAATTCACGATTACATCAAGTAACCGGTATAATGTAAGCATGCAACCGAAAATAAAATTTATTGGTGTGGCCGGTACGGCTGGGTCTGGCAAGAATTCGGTCGCCGAGTTGTTGACGAAGCTATTTGGCCTGCGCGACCTCAACACTAGCGACATGGGGCGGGCGATCACGCGGCAGGTATACCATTTGCCGCCGGATTTTAATCCGGTGCGCGACCAGCTTTACATTGTTGCAAATTACGTGCGCAATGAGATTCATCCGGCAGGCTATGTAAAGCTTTGTATGTTGGAGGCCCAGGCGCTTAACCTCTCCGGCGGGGTTATCTCCGGCTTGCGTTCGATGGGCGAAGCCGACGCCATCCGCGAAGCTGGCGGAATCATCATTGGCGTGGACGCCGACCCAAAAATCCGCTACGACCGCATCTACGCTAGGGCCCGCGACACCGAATCGCAAAAAACTTACGAAGAGTTTTTAAAGCAAGACGAATATGAGAACCGCGGCATCAGCGATACCGGCCCAGGGCGCGGCATCCGTGCCATCATCGATAGCGCCGACCTGGTGATCAAGAATGATGGCAGCCTGGAGGCGCTTGAGCGGGAGCTGCAAGAAAAAGTCGCGCCTTTTTTAAGGTAGCATATGCCTCAGGAGCCTCTCGCTAAACTGGCCGAGTACAAGCAGGCGATTGACGCTGATATAGCCGTGTACGGCGATTATGTGCGTAAGACTACCGGCGATTTGTACGGTCGGCACGTGCAAGAAATTGAGACCGATGTCTTTTTGGATGTTTTAGGCCGCGGCGGCAAGCGCATCCGTGGCTCTTTGGTGATGGCAGGTTACGAAATGTGCGGCGGTACAAACCGGCCGATGATCATCCAGACCGCGCGGGCCATCGAGATGCTGCATGCTTACATACTGATTGTCGATGACATACAGGACCGCTCTGTCCTGCGCCGGGGCAAATCCAGTGCGCATAAAATGATCGAAGTCTACCACAAAAAGCACTTACTAAAAGGTGACGCTGCGCACGCTGGAATCAGCCTGGCGCTTAATGCCGCCCTGGCTGGCGCGCACGCCGCTCAAGCAATTTTGGCTAACTTAGATGCAGAGCCGCAACTGCGTCTCAACGTTTTGAGTATCACCAACCGCACCATGGGCATAACTGCTCACGGCCAGACGCTCGACATCGTGAACGAGCTTGTCGGGCAGCCATCCGAAGAAGATATCGAGCGAGTATTAGAGTGGAAGACCGCGCTTTATACCGTAATCAACCCGCTGCACGTCGGCATGGTTTTGGCGGGAGCCGACTGCCGGGTAACCGACGCGATCACGCCGTATGGGCATCATGCTGGCAAAGCCTTTCAAATCACCGATGATATTTTGGGTATTTTTGGCGAAGAAAAAGACTTAGGCAAAACTCCGGGCGATGATATCCGCGAAGGCAAGGGCACAATCCTTGTGCTGTACGCTCTCAAAAATGCCCCTGCGGCAGACAAAGCTTTTCTCAAAAAAAGCCTGGGCAATCCTCAGCTCACCGCCGAAGAGTTCGAAACCTGCAAGCAAATAATCGAGAAAACCGGCGCGCTAGCCTACGCTCAAGAAAGAGTCGCCAAGCACCTAAGTGACGCCCTCGCTTCGCTCGATAACGATAACGCCAAAGACCTTTGGAGCAAAGAAGGCGCAGACTTCCTAAAAGGCATCGCCCGCGCCCTCCAAAACCGCGTCGCTTAAAGAAGCATACAGCTACGTCGCCCATAAAGAAATCTCGTCGTTGCTAGCGCTACGCGCAAGGTGGAGCGAATATCTGCGCGACCTTTTGGCTGAATAATATTGCCTTTTGCCGTGCCGTATGAGATGCTAATGGCTGAAATACATGAGCACCCGCCCATGCTGTCCGAGCAAACCGGACCCAGTCAACAATTCGAAAACCCAGACGCCCAATCGGGCGTCTTTTTTGTATCTCTAAAGCTGGTAGTCGAAGTTTATGCAGACGAAATCGGTCCGCAGCCGGCGGACCGTGAACCAAGCAACAGAAGAATCACACGGGTATTGGCTCTAATGGGCGTACAGAGATAGCATGTATTGTTAGCACAAGTAAGGACTAGGGCTATAAACGACCAGCAGCGCACATGCACGACCCTGAGCGCTTTGACCTAGAAAGAGATCACTCGAAAATAACATTAACAGAGCTACATAATATGACAAGCGCAACCAAGACGCCCAAGCATAGCGTATACTGTTAACATGAGCAAAAGATTGGTCGTTATCGACGGCAAGAGCGTATTCTATCGTGGGTATTACGCCATGGGCAACCTCAGCACTAAAGACGGCCGGCCAACCGGCGGCGTGTACGGCTTTGCTGTGATGGCGCTTGAGGTGGTAAAAAAACTCCAGCCGGACTACGTCTGCGTCGCCTGGGACAAGCGCCACACCAACATCCGCGCCCGGCGCAAGCTCTACCCGGCGTACAAGGGCAATCGCAAGCCGGCGCCAGAAGATTTTTATGATCAAGTAGAGCTGTTAATTGAGCTGCTCAATTCTCTGGGCTGGCCACTGTACGAGCTGGACGATTACGAAGCCGACGACATCATGGCCACATTTGCCACGCAAGCCAAGGCCAAAAATGTCGAGTCATACCTTGTGACCAGCGACCTCGATGTCTTGCAGCTCGTCAACTCACATACGCATATTTACACGCTCAAAAAAGGCCTCAGCAGTATTGAGCTATTTAACGAGGCGTCCTTTGAAGAAAAATATGGCGTCGGCGCGCATCAATGGGTAGACGTAAAAGCCCTGAAGGGCGACGCGTCAGACAATATCCCCGGCGTGGGCGGCATTGGCGAAAAAACCGCGTTGGAGCTAGTGGACAAATATGGTTCGCTAGAGGGCGTGTACGAGCATCTGGACGAGTTAAAGCCCGCGCTGCGCGCCAAGCTCGAAAAAGACAAAGACATGGCTTTTCTCAGCAAAAAGCTGGTGACGCTATTTACCGACGCCCCCGTAAAACTCGACTTCGAAAAATCCAAATGGAAAGACGGCCACGTAACCGCCGAATTCGTCGCCGTGTTGCGCAAGCTGGAGTTCCGTACGCTGCTTCGCCAGGCCGAGGAAACCCTGAGCAAGGAAGAAGTAGCCAAAGTTGAGCAACCGGCCAACAAGCTTGCGCTAGCCAAAGAAATCGACTTTAACGCCGCGGACTATCCGGCAGACAAACCGCGCGTTGCTGCCCTGAGCGCAGACACACATTCGCTTTGGGTGAGCGCAAAGGCGGGCGAGTACAGCACTGTGCCTCTCAAAGAATCAGGCGGCCTGTTGGCCGGACCGCTCATCGGTCACGATCTAAAAACCTTATTCCGCGCCTGTCTGATGGCCGACACCGGTTGTAGCGGCAACGTCGTGCACGACACACGCATCGGCGCTTTCTTGCTCAACAGCCTAGAGCGCTCGCGCGAGCTCACTGATCTGCTCGACCAGCCCGTAGACACAAGCGAGCCGGGCGAAGTCATCGCAGCCATCTGGCAAGCGTACGCCGACCAGCGCAACCAGTTCGACGGCCTCCCCAGAATCGACAAACTCTCCAGAGAAATCGAATTCCCCTCCATCTGGCTACTGGCCAAAGTGGAGCACCGCGGCATCTTGCTCGACGTACCGTATCTGGAGAAAATGAGCAAAGAGTTTGAGAAAAAAATTGGCGTTATCGAGCGCCGTATCTACGCTCAGGCGGGTCAGGAATTTAATATTTTGAGTCCAATACAGCTTTCCATGATCCTTTATGAGAAGCTCGAGCTGCCTACTAATGGCATCAAAAAGGGTAAAACCGGCTACAGCACCGGCGCACTGGAGCTGGCCAAGCTTAAGACT
>DATDBJ010000013.1:0-3956 GCA_036524895.1 Saccharimonadales bacterium (SeqCode) | reverse complement strand
TTTGCTAGCACGACAATAATCGCGCCGACATAGACGCCCAGCATAGCAACCAAAAATAGGAGCAAGGCGGTGCGTCGTAAGATACTGGTTTGGGGTTCTGTATCGGTAATGGATTCTTGCTCTTGGTCTGCAGTTTGTTCGTCCATACCTAGACAATAACAGGGTATGGCGGGCGCTATCTGTGATTTTTGTTGCACTTTACAGATTGTCAAAGTGTAGGCTTAGCTCCAGAGGAAGAGATATTGTAGGAACCAGACACCAATTGCCACTACCAGGCCAAGAAGCGCCGGCAAACTTGCAAGCTTTAGGTATTGCTGGAAGGTGAGTTCCTTAAGGCTGCCCATGGCAACAATACCGGCAGCGCTGGCAAAGATGAGTAAGGAGCCGCCGGTACCGGTAGTGATACCTACAAGCGCCCAGATGTGCGGGTCGTTGATGGGGAATACTTGCATGGCTATTGCGACTAGGGCAGAGTTGTCGACGACGCCAGAGAATAGGCCTAGTAGAGAACTGAGCGTAATAATCCAGCCGTCTGATGGGCTAGTGCCAACCGCAACTTGCGACAGGTAGGCGAGTACGCCAAGCGAGGTGAGCGCACCAACGCTCAACAGGATGCCGGTGATGAACATGATCGAGGACATGTCGACCTTTTGGACGATCTTTTCGATGTTTGCCGTTAAGTGCGATTCGTGCGGTTTGCGACTCTTGGTGCGCATTACTTCGATAATCGCCCAAGTAAGGCCAAGGCCCAAAAGCCTGGCGGTGTAGGGCTGTACAGAGATAATGTTGGCAAGCAGCGGCAGTACAAAAGCACCAAGCGCCGAGCCGATAACTACTTTTTCGCTGAGCGATAGCTCTGCTTTGTCATCGTTTTTCTCGTGATCCACGAAGTTGGTCGGGTCAAGCTGGCGGTACATCAAGAAGCCGGCGGTCAGGGTAAGGGCAAGAGTCGGCAGGAATGCGCTGGTGATCATCTCCATGGCGCCGATCTTGCCGCCCATCCACAGCAATAGTGATGTAACGTCACCGATGGGCGACCAGGCGCCACCGGCGTTGGCGGCAATCACTACGGCTGCTCCGGCGAGCAAGAGGTTCTTGCCTTTAAAGAAATGTCTGGCGATCTGAATAAAGCAAATCGTCAGGCTGATGTTGTCGAGAACGCCCGATAGAGAAAACGCAAGCGCCATAATAAGTACGAACTGGCCCCTGTCGGTAATGTGAAGTTTGAGGAGTTTGCTGCGGACAAAATCAAAGAAACGGTAGTGTGCGAGGATCTCGATCAGAGCCATCGATGCCAATGAAAAGGACACGATACTAAAAACATTCACGGCTGTTTCATTGGTGATATGCGTGAATGCTTCTGTATTGCGCCCTACTATTGCGGCTAATGTCCAGAGCCCACCGGCCATCATAAGTGCTATGGCTGATTTGTGCGTGTTAAATTTTTGTTCTAGTGCGATCAGGAGGTAGCCAAAAATAAAAAGGCCCGCCCCGATCCAGGCGATAATATCCATATGTTTTTCCGCTTACTTGTGATGTTAGACGTCACTGACGATACGCCTAATTGCTGGAACATACAAGAGGTTTTCTACTTTAGTTGCAATAAATACAACATACACATTTATGTCGCTCTCTGCCGCGGACGCTCAAGAGACGGCTGTAGCGCTTGCAAAGCACGGGCCTGGCGTTATAATGGCGGTAGTTTGATTCTCTCAAAGTGATACTGTATGCAGATCTACCTTTACCTATTTATACTTGGCGGCCTCGCACTTGCGGCCATTTTTAACTTTAGCGGCGTGCAGAACGAGCAGTGGTATTTGCTGACGGTCGCCGCCTTGCTGGCCATCGGCCTGTACAGTAGTACTTTTGGTATACCGCTCCAGGACGCGCGTGCTCACATTCGGACAATTTTGAAAGCGGTAACGATTGGCGTATTGCTAAAAGCGCTCATTATCGGCAGCGTGATGACAGTGGTGCTAAAGAGCCCGGTCGGTTTTATCCTTGGAATTATCGTCGCTCAGATTGACCCACTGGCTACGGCGGCGCTTATGAAGGGCAACCGCATGTCAAAACGTGCTCAAGCCATTTTGCGGGCGTGGTCATCATTCGACGACCCAATGACCGTTATTATGTCGCTCTATGCGCCTGCGCTTGTGGCGATGATAACGGGTTCGCAGTGGCATGTCATTCAGGGCAGCGCGCACGACGCGGGGCTGGCGGGCTATCTCCTGGAGACTGGAGTCAACTTATTGTTTGCTGTCGGCGTTTATGTGCTGTGGCGCTTGATGAAACGTCATTCCAAGGCTACAAATTATGTCGTGATCGCCTTGATTGCTCTGGGCATGTACGGCCTTTTGGCTGGCGCATTAACGCTCGCGGTTTACTATTTCTGGATGCTGGGCATCGCCGTGCTTGGTTTGTTTATGCGGCCACCTATAGAGAAGGCAATCGACTACTCGCTTCATTGGGCTCTTAGCCTGGCAGCGGTATTGCTTGGCATCTTGCTGTTTAATGGAATTAATATCCGGGCTGGGGTTACGTTGGGTTTTGCCGCATACAGCGCACAGGCTATCGTGGGCTTTTTGCTGACGCGCAAATTGCCTGGCCGCGACCGATGGCATATCGCATTCGCGCAGCAAAATGGCATCACGGCGATTATTTTAGCCCTTTTGTTCGAATCGTATTATCCGGGCACGATTGCTATTGCCGCTCCGGCAATCCTTGTCATTAACGCCATTCACGCCGCGGCTAATAAAGCTTTAGACATTTATCTGGAGAAAGACTTTAAAAAACTAACCGTCGCCCACCACATAGAGCGGCTCAAGGCGCATATTCACAAAATTTAGAAGGAGATTTGCAGGTCAGATATTTCGGGCGGCCTAGCAAAAATCATGCTCGCCGCTTTCACATGTTCAAGGTGGCCATCGTAGTTACGAGAGTTGCACTTTAGCGTTTCCGGGATTTTTGTCGTTTGCGGTCGGTTTCGTCTTCTATTTCGTGGCCGACTATTTCTTCAAGCAGATCCTCAATGGTGACGATGCCTACGATATGGTTGTCTTTTTCTACAGGGAGCAGATGGGCGCTCCGGGTTATGAATCGGCGGAAGAGAGTGTCGAGCGCGGTTTTGCTGCCAACCGTCTCTGTTGAGTGCAGGGGTAGCTCGCGAACCGGCACGCCGTCGCCGTCAAAGTCTATATCAACCAGGTTTTTAATTAGCAGCACGCCCTGGCAGACGGTTAGTTTTTTGTTAAACACCGGCACGCGGCTCCAGCCGTGCGATTTTATCTCGTCGATTTTGCGGGCGTCGATTGTGCCCTCGGGTGTTACCCAGTAGACGTTGCGGATCGGCGTCATGATGCTGTGCACTTGCTTTTCGCTGAGCTGTAGAGCGCCGCGGATAATCTCTACCTCGTCTTCGTCCAGCTCGCTTGTTTTGTTAGTGAGGTGCTCGCTTACTAAGAGCCCTAGTTCGTGCCGGGTGTGAAGTTCTGGCTTTTGGGCGCCAAAGAGCTTGTCTAGCATGAGCTGCAGAGGTTTGGCGAGGGGGTATGTGAAAACGATCATGGCGCGCAGCAGCCAAAATAGTCTGCCACAAAACTCTAGGGCGCGCCGGGCGAACATGGCTTGCGGCAGTATTTCTGCAAAAGTAACCAGTAGCAGCGTGCTTATAATACCGGCAATTACGCCGTTGAGATGGCTATCTAGCACCAACGGCGTTGCCGATGCGGCTGCGACGTTGGTAAGCAAGATGGCGCCGAGTGTAAGGTGCGCGTTTTTGCGCAGCGGCAATAAGTGTTGGGCGTAGGTGCTGCCCAGCTTGGCCTTGCGCTTTAAGTCGGCCACGTCGAGCGACATAAAGGCCACATTTAACCCCGAGCAAACCGCCGCGAATCCTACCAAGATGCCCACTTCAAGCAGTATAACTAGAGCTTCCATCTAATTGTCCCAGTATATCA
>DATDBJ010000012.1:0-3769 GCA_036524895.1 Saccharimonadales bacterium (SeqCode) | reverse complement strand
AGGATTACACTAACCGCATGGGCGTCTGCTACAAGTGCGGCACAGTAATCGAGCCGATGCTTATGGAACAGTGGTTTGTAGAGATGCAGCCGCTGGCACAGGAGGCAATTAAGGCCCTTGAAGCAGGGAAGGTAACATTCTACCCGGAAGCCAAAAAACGCCAGCTTATCGAGTACCTCAAGAACTTAAAAGACTGGAACATCAGCCGCCAGATTGCCTGGGGCATACCAATCCCGGCCTTCCAAAACGTCAACGACACCGACGATTGGATCTACGACGAGCGCGTCACAGAAGAAATTATTGAAGTCGACGGCAAAACCTACCGCCGCGACCCCGATGTGTTCGATACGTGGTTCTCCAGCAGCTCCTGGCC
Source organism: Saccharimonadales bacterium (SeqCode) (assembly GCA_036524895.1). Classification (GTDB taxonomy): domain Bacteria; phylum Patescibacteriota; class Saccharimonadia; order Saccharimonadales; family UBA4665; genus PMNU01. The sequence continues at coordinate 3,396 of DATDBJ010000012.1, read as the reverse complement.
GTATGCCACGCTCAACTACGGCGAAGAAAACGACGATGACTACAACCAGTTCTACCCCCTAAGCCTCATGGAAACCGGCTTCGATATCCTCTTCCCCTGGGTTAGCCGCATGCTGATGCTTGGCTTGTATATCACCGGCGAAGTGCCATTTAGAGCCGTTTATCTGCATGGCCTCATCCTGGACGAACACGGCCAAAAGATGAGCAAGAGCAAGGGAAACGTCGTTAACCCGCTCGACATTGCCGACCAATACGGCTCCGACGCGCTGCGCATGGGCATCATCAGCGGTCAGACCGCGGGCAACAACCAGCCATTCGGTTTGCCGAAGGTAGTCGGCGCGCGCAACTTCTGCAACAAACTGTGGAACATCGCCCGCTACATCGAAGATAAAGTGGGGGATGAGCCTAAAAATGGCCACCCGGAGGCGCAAACCGACGCCGATCATTGGATGCTCGCCAAGCTGGCCGAAGCAACCGACGAGATCGCCAGTCACCTCGATAATTACCGCTTCAGCGAAGCCTACGACACACTGTACCATTTCGTATGGGACGATTTTGCCGACTGGTACATCGAGGCCAGCAAAGCTGTCGAGAACAAACCGCTGCTTGCGTTCGCGCTTGAATCTATCCTCAAGATAACTCATCCGTTTGCGCCTTTTGTAACCGAAACCATCTGGCAAACACTCGCCTGGGCCCCAGATCAGGTGTTGGCCGCCTCTGACTGGCCGGAAATTCCCGCCGCCGACCGCAAGCGCGCCAAAGCATTCGAGGAAGTCAAAACTATCATTACCGAGACGCGAGCAATCATGAAGGCAGTGGGCGCACAGACCACAACTCTCATTTATGACAAAGCTCCGGCCATAGAGGCAAACGCAGAACTCATTAAGCGTCTGGCAAGGCTGGAAAGCGTTTCTTACGGCCAACACACGGGCGGCGTCAAGCTCACCCAAACCAAGTACGATCTGCGCCTCGACATCAGCGAAGAGGTTTCCAAAAAATACGCAGACAAACTGGCCGAACAGCAAAAAGACGCCGAAAGCTTCATAAAAAACCTGGAGGCGCGCCTCAAGAACAAGAGCTACGTAGATAACGCTCCGGCCGCCGTAGTCCGCCAAACCCGCGACCAACTTGAAGAAGCAAAAGTCCGCCTCGAAAACATCAAACTAGAACGCGAACGTTTTAGTCTTTAGGGTGAGAGCGTGCAGCGGGCGCTGAAACCTCGAAGCCTAGTGTAATTCAGCTACAAAACGTGTCGCCAGAAACATAAGTGCGACACCGGCAACTGTTAGTGCAATAGTTAAACGGTCGGACTTTTCGTCGTGTGCCTGGGGCAGGATGTCGCTTGCGCCGATGTACAGCAGAAAGCCGGCAAAAAAGCCGAGATAGAGCGGCAAATACTGCTCAGGCAATACAAAGAGCAGGGTAGATAAGGCACCGACGATCGGCAGAATAGCATTAACGAACACTAAGGACATGGTGCGCTTGATGCTGTTTTTATGGAGCAACATCAAGCTGGCGGCGTTAAGGCCATCTGCAAATTTATGCGCCACCAGCGCCAGCGACACAACTACACCAACACCTACGTTGACCTGGAATGCCAAGCCAATCCCGATACCGTCCAAAAGCCCGTGGCCGCCAAGCGCCAATGACGACAGAACGCCCACTTGCGGATGACGGTGCTTGCCGTACTGCGTCTCGTGCTCGTGGTGCAAAAGCAACAGTTTTTCGGCTACATGAAAGCCTAAGAAACCCAAAACCAGCGCTATCATTGGCCACATAGGGTCCAAGTCAAACTCGTGAATAATCTCAAACATCTCCGGCAAAATATCGAAGGCGATTACACCCATGATAATTCCGGCAGTAAAGCCCAGGATATGTCGCAAGCGGCTTTGATGTCGGATGGCGAACCAGCCGCCCACCAATGTAGACACAAACATAAACAAGGTAAAAACGATTGCTAACATACTTTAACAATACTAGCGCGCCAACAATATCTGCAAATTCGTCGCAATAATTGCTATAATTGCAGCATGTCGAGCGTAGAGAGTTTCAAAACTATCTTAAAATCGTCTAATCTAAGCGTCACAAAAGCCCGCCTAGCCGTATTTGAAGCGCTCCTGAGCCAAGAGCCGCTGAGCATGCACCAGTTGGTTGAGCGAACGGGCAAGATTGACCGCGCCAGCGTATACCGAGCCGTCGAGCTTTTTGAGCAGCTCGGCATTTTGCAACGTCTCAACACCGGCTGGAAGTACAAACTGGAGCTGACCGACAAATTTGCCGCGCACCATCACCACCTTACATGCACATCCTGCGGCCGCACCATCGACATGAACGAAGGCGAGTTGGAGCAACTCATCAGTAGACTCGCACGGGGGCACAGCTTCAAACCAACTTCTCACCAAATAGAGATTCAAGGACTTTGTACCAGCTGCCAATAAGTTCGGGCTTTAGGACACCTGTAGCGCACTTTTAATGCGCACAATCGACTCGTCAGGGCGGTAATCGTCAAACCACAAGACATGCCAGCCTTGTTTTTCGGCAGCCATAAGGTTTACGCGCGAGTCATCTACTAAAAGGATCTCGGGGGCGGGGCAGTGGGCTTTTTCGATAGCCGCACCGTAAATTTCGGCCTCCGGCTTGATAGTTTTAACCTGTGACGAGTCTACGATTGCATCGTAGCCAACGTCGGGCAGCAAGCCCTTACGAATCATGATATCTATAAAACCCGGCATAATATTGGTGAGCAAACCGACGCGATAATGCTCGGCAGCCCAACGCACCAGCTCGTGCATCGCCGGAATCGGCTCGATCGCCTCCATGTAATACTCAGTCCAGTCAATCGGCTTCTCTGCTCTTAGCTCTTGCGTTAATTTGCGGTTAAACGCCTCAAGATTCATCTCGCCGCGACACACTAAGTCATTGTAGTGCCAAAAGAGAGTTTCGACTGTATCGGCCGGCGCGCCGGTTTCTCCGCTCAAACGCGTAAACGCGCGGTGAAAAAATCGAACTAAACAACCGTTAATATCAAAGTAAACGAACGTAATGCCGCTCTTGGAGCGCTGTTTGACGGCCGGGCCGGGAAGGGCAGGCGCGCCGCCCATTAATGCATCCAAACCCAAGCCCAGAGCCTCGGCAATATTTTGAATCGTAAAAATTGAGGGGGACTTGATAGCGCCACGCTCAATTTTAGTGAGCGTGGAGTAGCTGAGGCGTGCTTTATGGCACAGCGCTTGTTGTGTCAAGCCTGCACTCTGACGCGCCATCTGTAGACGCTTCCCAAGCCCCTTCTCATCCATAGCCATATGATACCACAAGCATCGTTAAAAACATTAAAACTAGCCACAAATGGCCAGAGCTTTTATGTCGGAGACGGAACTGCATCAATACTTTTCTGGCA
>DATDBJ010000011.1:0-4373 GCA_036524895.1 Saccharimonadales bacterium (SeqCode) | reverse complement strand
CTCTTTGTATAGCCATTCGTGGTAGGCAAGCAGGTTTGGCCAAACTTGGCGGTACCAACTTCGGCGCTCGACTATAGGCAACTTTTCGCCGACGCGTACGATTGCTTCGGCTAGCATAGGCGGTTGTGTTATGCCGCTGGTTTTGGCTTTGTCCGGCGCGAAAGGGCTCACCCAGCTGCGCCACATGTTTTGGTCGCGCTGGTATTCTTTGCCACGACTGAAGATCATATGGGGCACCATGCCGTTAGACCATTGGCCGCGCAAGATGCTTAAAATCTCCATCTTGGCGCGTTCGACATCCAGATGGCGCAGGCCGATCGCAATAAAACAGCTGTCCCACAGCCATTGGTGCGGATATGGTTCGGCCGGAATAGTATAGAGGCCGCGGTCGTTACGCTTTAAAGCCTCTGTAGCGGCATTCAGTATGTCGCTGCTAGCGCTCATGTTTGATAGTATACCGCAGACTCACGCAGGTTTTGATATACTTTGCCTCACAATGGAGGCGCGGCTGACACAGTTACTGGTTGGAAGTTTTTTGGGGATGGTTCTTGCTATCTTGGGCGGAGCTATTGCTATGCCGGAGCTGCTCTTTCATTATCCGAATATGGGCATAAGTTTGTGGGGCAATTATTTTCCGGCGTCAGTGCCTTTTGTGGCGGGGTTTGCGACTAGTGCCGCTTGCTTGGTTGGCGCGGCGTATTTCGTCCCGATCTATCCCGGGCGTTTGAATATTATGCGGCGACTGCTGCTGTTGATCGCCCTCGGCCTGGTGCTCATACTAATTACGCCTTATCAGACTAATGCGCTCTTTTATTGGGCGCATACGTTTGCGGCAATTTACTTGTATCTCGTTGCCGGCGGTGGTGCGGCGTGGGCCATGTTGCATGCGGGCAAGGCAAGGCTCGACTGGCTCTTATTTGACACGTTGATTCTTGGAGTTATTCTGTCTGCGCTATCTACTTCTTACGCGCGCATTTTAGGTCTCTTGGCGCTCGGGCAAATTTTGGCGCTGACTGGCGCCGCGCTCATAATTATCCGCGCTGCTAGGCGTTGGGTGGCGCAAGAGGCTGCGATTAGGGAATGATGTACTGCCAGCCCGGTTGCCAGCTTTGGGTTGCGCGCCAATCTTCGGCGATGGCCTCGGGCCAGCTTTTACCCTTGAGGATGACATCGAGCGCCAGCTGAGGCGCATGGTGGGAAACGATGGCGACGCGCTTGCCGTCGTATTTTTCTTTCAGAAATCCGCAGAACGATTCAACCCGCGCCTCGACGTCGCGGTAGCATTCGCCGCCAGGGAAGGGATGGTCGATAAAATCTTCGGTGTTGTTTTTGAAGATTTTTGGCTTGCCGTCCAGGGTGCCGTAATGGCATTCGCGCAGGCGGTCGTCTTGGAGAATTGCATACCTGTCGCCAAAGGCAATCTGGGCAGTGTCCACTGCGCGCTTGAGGTCTGAGCAGAATACGGCGTCGAACTGCCTACCGGCAACCATGTCGCGCAGTTGCTCGGCCCGCTCCACGCCAAGCTCCGAAAGCTCGCCCGGCAACCAGCCGGTAGCGATTTTCTTTTGGTTGTCGGTGGTTATTGAGTGTACGAAGTAGGTTACGGCTACCATGCTGTGTATTATACAGTTTCGTGTTCTTTTGAGGGTTGGGTGGCTAGAAGGCCAATACTCACATAGATACGAGATTTGCGAGGAGTAGGTTCCTGCGCTTCAGGACCTTGGGCGATCTTGGCGGCGATAGTTCGTTCGACAAGTATGGAGGTTGTCTCATGACCTAGACCGTTAACGGGCGAGCTTGCATGGCGTCGCGGGCCTCGAGTGTCCAGCTTTACGCTGCCACCTATGGTGCCATCTGTTCTTCTTGCGCAACTGGCGTCGATTACATTCACGGCTTCGCCAGGCGGCGGGGAAAATTCTTGAAGGTCAATAAACTCTGTATTTGCGCGCACCGCAGAGAAAACGCCCGTTAGATGTACGCCCCTCAACGACTGGGCGTAGTTAGTGACTTGCTCGCGTGTTCTAAGTGTCCGGTGACGTGGAACTCGGTGGCCGCGCCGCCTTAGCTCCTGTATTACGCCTTTGCCAATAACGCCATTGCCTAAAACGGCAATTTCCCCTGGTATTGCTTCTGTCACTTTACTACCGGAAGCGTATTCGTACATGTTGACCATAGCCTCTGGTGTGATTTGGGTATAAAGGCGTTTGCCGGTAAGGATTCTGCTCAAGAAGTTTTGTACGCGCTCTAGTCTGCCTGCCATCATTTGCTTTAGGCCATCGACTTCCTTTTCGTAGGATATGCAGCTCAAAATCTCTTTTAGTCCGCTGTCGCTGCCAGTCGGATTGAGTACTAGTACAGTGTTAATCCATTCGGCCGCATTAAGCTCTGCCGCTCTCTCGGCAGCTTCTTGCTCATTTTTGCAGTGCACTAGGATAGTGCGCAGACCATGCTGGATCTCGCCCGCTTTGGGCGCTAATGTTTCGAGGTCAACGCCTGTCGTGAGCTCAACTACTTTACTCTCGACTGTAGCTGTTTTTCCGTCGACATCTTTGGTCTCTCCATTGAGGCTGTTTGTGTGGTTGGCGATTTGCCTTTTGTAGGACTCGACATCGTCGGGAACTTTGCCGCCCACTTCACAGAAGATGACAGCTAGGGTGGGGTTGGAGTCAATCTGTGCCAGCGCTTCGATTTGCCCTGCACGTTGCTTACTGACTGCTGCTTCGGGAGATATGACGCCCGAATTTGTCACATGCTCATTTGGGTAGTGTGACACAATCTGTGGGGTGCCGGACCCCTGGTGTCGCTCATCGAGCCGGTCTTCGGGCGATCCGAAGAGTCTATGATCTATTTCTTCAATGCTGCACCCAATAGGGAGCACAGCACCGGAGAGCTCAGTGCTTGGTTGTGACATGCATCACCTTTTCTTTGAATTACCTGTCTGGTATACGCCTGTTCGTATCTGCTGTCAAGATTTTCATCGATGCTTGACAAAACATAGTACCTTGTATAACATAGTACCTGTATGGAAGATAGAGCAGAAGGGCAGTCGCTGCTCGCTCAATCAGAAACTCAGATGCGCAAAGGCATGCTGGTGTACTGTGTGCTGTTGCTGTGCAAGAACGGCAAGGTGTATAGCTCGGAGATTATCCGCGAGCTGCGCGCCGCCGAGCTGATCGTGGTGGAGGGTACGCTGTATCCGCTGCTGAGCCGTTTGGCGCGAGACAAGCTGCTTGCGTACGAATGGCAGGAGTCTGAGCAGGGCCCGCCGCGCAAATATTATTGGCTGACCGACGAGGGCCACGCGCTGCTAAGCGGTTTAAACGACACTTATAATCGACTTCACGCAACTGTCAACAAGCTAGAGAAAGGCAAGTCATGAACGAAATAACCAAAATTCATCTGGGGTGACAGGCATTTACCATTTCGGTTGACGCCTATAGAGTCTTGCAGGACTACCTGCATGCCATTAAGCGCCAATTGTTGGATTAACGGTAATTAGTAAAAGAGAGCGGGAAGTCAAAATCCTGCTCTTTTAATAACCTCATCACTATCTGGAGGTCGTCCTTGCTGCCGCTCATGACGCGCACTGCGTCGCCTTGAATCTGAGTCTTTATCTTTGGCATTTTATCGCGGATAAGGCTAGTGATTTTTTTGGCCTTTTCTTGATCCAGCCCTTGCTTAAACGGCACTTCTTTAATGGATTTTAAGTTGCTCTCGGTTATCTCTTTTGTGGTGTCGAGCACTTTTTGACTTTGGTTTCGACTTGCCAGTTTTTTACGCACAATATCCAAAATGGCGTCAATCTGCCAATCGCCATTGCCGGTCACCTTAAGCCCGGTTTTGCCACCGTTGAGCCACTCGATGGCAGCGGGCGTGCCCTTAAAATCATAGCGGCTGCCCATCTCGCGCTGCGTTTGGTCGAAGACGTTGTTCATCTCGGCCTTGTCGTACTCAGAAACTACATCAAAAGAAAATTGTGCCATAGCTTATGATGGAAATTTAACAGGAATATTTTTAAGTTTGCTTACTTTTTCGATCCAATCTATCGCGGCTTGCATTTCTGCCTGGAGCTTGCGCACTTCCGCTTCGGTGATGGCAGGTAAGCGTTCTTCGATTGCCGCAAGCCGGTCCAGGATCTCTTTGATGTCAGCTTTGATAAGATCGTCTAATTTATCGTGTGTGCGTTGAGTCAGGTCGGTTAGCTCTCTGAGCTGTACTTCATGCCTGTATACGGTCTGCTTGACATCCTGCATGTCGCCTGCAAGCGTATCCACGCGCCGCTCCAGACCATCCATGCGTCCATCTAATCCGTGCATGCGCCCATCCAGGCCGCCCATTCGGGTCTCCAGGCCGTCCATTCGGGTCTCCAATCC
>DATDBJ010000010.1:0-5273 GCA_036524895.1 Saccharimonadales bacterium (SeqCode) | reverse complement strand
AGCTGCTTCGTGTCCCAATTGTTGCTTGTTTTCTACTACTTTGGCGTTGTTTTGTTTTAGCTCGTTAATTTGAACGTCAAGGGTTGCGGCCTGTGCTGCGGGTGCAACGACCAACATTGTTAGTAATGCTATTGGTACGCTCAGAATAAGCGGCGAACGCTTGCGCTTCGTCGCATTATGTGACTTGTTAAAAAACAACTCTTAAATTCCCCCTTAAGATATCCCACACCAAATACAAAGTGCGTTACCCTAATGTGTTATCTATATATTAAAAATCAAATAAATTTTGCCTTTTCATTTTTGTTTCGTTTTGTGACATAGTGTCAATCCCCCTGATGCCTTATTAAAAACAGGCATTGCGAAATTATGCTTACACCACCCTTCTAAAAAGAGTGGCAGTTGTCCGTTATAGTACTTGGAAGTTCAAACTTGGGTGTGGTTGTTTGCAGCAGCTTCAGAAAAACAACCCTATCTAATATAGGGAATTATACGCCGACTGTCAAATCTACCGTACTGTGACCCAGCCGCCCGCACACGTTTCCTGGCACCTCCGCACGAAGGACGTGCTATCCTAAGCACATCCTGAGCTCAGGACTGTGCCGGGAAACGTGTGCGGGCGGCTGGGTGTCAAATTATTCACGTACCCTCGGATAGCATGCTGCTTATAATCAGCCTTATGAAGATACGGAGCATGCATATAAAAGACGACAACATAGTTGCTGCTGGCAGCATAATTATCTTGATGGCTCTGGCTTACGGTGTTGTCACGCCCGCCATTATTTCGCAGCGCTACCTAAGCGAGCTAGACCGCGATCTGCTAGGCGTAAAAGCGTCGCTTAACAAAGTTGCAGCCAGCGCCAACTTGCCAGTATTTACGAATCCCGACGTGAGTTTGCCCGAGCGGCAAGTTCAACTGCAAAGCGCCATAGACGCCGTGCAGGAGGCCCGGACAATGCTCGATAATTTCGACAGCTCCATTCAACTCTTCGATCTGCCCGGCCCAAGCTTTACAAAAAGCTACCGCGAAGCCAAGGTCCGCGAGGCGCGCTCGCTACGTATCGGCCAGCAGAGCAGGCAAGTGCTCGAAGATTACGCAGGGCTGCTACAGTACCTCAGCGCCTACACAGCCCTGCAAGCAAAGCTGGATGGCCACCTCGCGCAAGCCAATACAATCAAAAATTTCGACGCCTTGGCGGGCAGAGGCCGAACAATGGCAGCGATCGCGAGCGCCATAAAAAATGACGAGCAGGCCCTCCAGGAGCTAACGCCTCCGGCAAACTTTACCGCATTGCAAGCAGAGGCAATGGCAACTTTTCAGCGTACAGCCACCGGGTTCAATAAGCTGGCGTACGGCCTTAACCGAGCGATCGACTCACAGATATATGCAGCCGCCCGCGACCTTGAGGTCGCATCTTACAAAAATCAGGTAAATGACAAAGACGCACTTGTGGCACTAGCCGACAGCGCGCCTAATCTTCGGCAGCTCGTTGAGCTGCCCGAAAAGGTCGAGTACGCTCAGGAGGAGGTTTAACCGTACTCGTGCGACTAAGCTTGTTCCAGCCGACCAACGCTCCTTTGAGTGCAAGCAAAAGCGAGCGATAGATCGCATAGATACGTATGGGGCCGTACACAAAACGGGTAAGCGGCACGACGAGCAGGTGACGAAACTTCTCTTTAGCGATGACTAAGGCAACCCCAGCCACAATAATCTGCAGCAGTACTGCGATCGCCAGAAACAAAAGTATTACCCACCACCTTCCGGTCAAAACATTCGCAATCGCTAGCACTAAAAGGAACGGCCAGAAGATCATGGGCATGAGCACCGACAGCGTGGCGTTTGGCAGGACGACCATACCAAGCCACCCATACTTTTTCTTGAAGAACATCCGCCGATGTTTCCAGTGGGATTGGATGTTGCCGAACAACCAACGGAAGCGCTGCTTCGCCAGATCTTTGAGCGTTAACGGACACTCTGTGTAGCTCATGGCTGTGGTGTCCTGGACAATTGCGTATCCGGCTTGATGTACCGAGAGCGCAATGTCGCAATCCTCGGCCAACGTGCTGCCAGAAAAGCCGGCCACAGCCTGAATGGCCTCGCGCCGCCATGCGCCGCACGCGCCGGGCACGACGGTTATAGCGCCCAAAAACGCCTGAGCGTTCCTCTCGAGCGCAATACTCGTTATATACTCTGCCGCCTGCCACCGGGTGAGCAAGTTGCGAATGTTGCCCACGCGGACATATCCTGCCACGCCGCCAACGCGTGCATCGTAAAAATGGCGCGTCAGCCGCCAAATGGTACTGCGCGTAAATACGGTGTCGGCGTCGATACAGATCAATATCTCGCCCATAGCATGCTTAACGCCGTTATTGAGCGCGGCAGATTTGCCCTGGTTGCGCTGGTGCAGTACTTTGACTTTGGGATACTTGGATGCCAACTTCTTAGCGACTTGCAATGTATTGTCGCGCGATCCGTCGTCCACTATAAGTATTTCAAAATTTTTATACCGCGACGCCAAAACCGAGCGCACGGACTTCTCTAAAACCGCCGCCTCGTTATAAGCCGGGACAATCACGCTCACCTCCGGCCGGTAAGTGTGCGGCACTCGCGGCAACTTGCGCGATCGCCGCCTCTGGGCAAACGCCAGAATTATGTTAGTGCTTGTAATGATCAGTATAGCGGCGACGTTAAACGCAAACAACTGCAGCACGAGCCGGTGAGGCCAGACCAAAACAGCTTTCCCGGCAGTCAGAGCAATCTTGTCGGTAAAAGATGCGCTAGCAGGGCCATACAGGTCACTCTGGCGACTGTGCGCTTCCTCCAAATTGACAAAGCTGTATCCCGCCCGCTTAGCCATCGGTATAAGCTGCTCTATATAATTAATCGTGTGCGTCCGGTCGCCACCGGCGTCGTGCAACAACAAGATCTTACCACTCCCATCCAAAATACGCGGATCTGGCCTTTGGTTTGCAGTAAACGTCCAATCCTTCGTGTCATAATCATAAGCCACGTGCGAGTAACCCAGTTGCTGCGACTGCAAAATACCTTTTATACTATCGCGCAGCGACTGGTCGGTAGCCCCAGCATACGGCACGCGTATAAACGAAGTACTGTGGCCGGTTACCGCCCTAAAAACCCGCGAGGTCTGATTTATCTCCTGCTCGCCTTGAGCCTCGCTCGCAAAATCGAAGTCTATATGGCTAAATGTATGGTTACCGACCGTATGCCCCTCGTTTACGATTCTCTTTGTTAGCTCTGGATGCTTAACCACATTGGCGCCAACCACAAAAAACGTAGACGGCGCATTGTGCTTAGAGAGCATATCCAGAAGGCGCGACGTATACACCGGGTCGGGGCCGTCGTCGAATGTTAACACTAACTGGCGGTCGGGCACTTGGCCGTAGCGCTCCAATGCGTATTGGTTTTTGCCCACGGCGATGACTTCCTCGCGAGTCAGATCCCTGACGTATGAACCGCTAAACACGTCTTTTATGCCGCCGCCATCAGCCCGACGCTCAACTTTTACGGCGCGTATAAACTGCCCCTGGCCAACGACAGGAGTATTCTGGGCATTAAATGCCGCCTCTAGTTGCTGCACGCTGGGCGGCCGATCGTAATAGGTGGGTGGCACAGGCATAGCAGGGCTCGCTAGCGCCGGCACCAACACCCAAAGAACTACTACAACACACAAGAGCAGAGCGAAGAGAATCCACTTTGCCCTACGCCAGCGTTTGCCCGTTTGATCAAAAAAGATCGGCAGTTCTTTCGGGTCCATCCGCATATCCACCTTTGCATGGTTTAATTTCTTACTTTTCATCATTATTTTAGCGAGCACGTTCTTTTCCCATAAGGTAATTCACAGACAAGAGTAAACACGAACTTTATAAATGCAGGAGTGGAAAGAAGCCCCGACACCGCACCTCACTCCAGCAGACGCAATAACCTTCTTTTGGCAGTGGCGGCCGGAGGCCTTTTGGTCGGGACACTGGCCGCTTGCACAACCGATCCGCGCAACACCACACCCGGCGAACATGGCTACCCCATACATCACAGCATAACTACAACGGTCTTTTGGGTTGGCGAGGAAGGCAGCCCGGACAACCGCGGCATCCATAACCGCTCATCTACCTGGATCGAGGACTGGCAAGGCGCCTACGGCGGAGTTGACGACCCAAAATCCCGATGCGGCTTTCTACCCTGCGGCTTTAAGCCCAAGGAAAACCCATTTTACTTCGCCCTGCCTTACAACGATTTAAATGAAGATTGCACGCCAAAGCCTTCCCGTAAGCACGTATCCTGGTACACCGCACCACCCCCCACGGGCAACTCGGTAGTCAAAAACCAGTGGATAAAAATAACTTTTGGAGACAAAACTGCGTACGCCCAGTGGGAAGACGCCGGACCGTTTGGCGAAGATGACGCTAATTACGTTTTTGGCTCTGTTGAACCACAAGCCGATGCCGGGCTGGACATTAGCCCGGCAACCGCGACCTATCTTGGTCTGGATGGCAAGGAAAAAACTAGCTGGCAATTCATCCCAGAAAAAGCTGTCCCCGAAGGGCCTTGGCGCGAAACGATAACTAAGTCGCCGGCGGGGTGCGCAGAGTAGCTACCGTTCGCGAGAGACGCCAGCCTTAGTTTTCCTGCCGCTGTGGGGCCTTTGCTCGGCGGCTTTTTCAATCGCCGCTTTTAGCGTCTCATAATCGTACGGGCCATCGTGCCGTATACCGTTTATATAAAACGTCGGGGTGCCATCGACGCCGCTTTTAATGCCGCCTACAAAATCTTCACGCACGCGCGCAGTGGCATCGTCTGACGTCATATCTATGATAAACCGCTCCAAATCCAGCCCCAGCACCTGCGCAAATGCAATCAAATATTCCGATTCCAGCCGCTCTTGCTGCTGGAATAAAATGTCATGCATCTCCCAAAACCGGCCCTGCCGGGCTGCGGCCTCGGCAGCCAAGGCCGCCGGCAGCGCGTGGGGCCGTATTTGAGTTAGCGGAAAATTGCGGTAGACAAAGCTGACCGTACCCGCCAAATCTTCCTCGATCTGGCTGACGACATCATGAGCCTGCCCGGAGTAGGGGCACTCGTAATCGCCATACTCAACCAAGATAACAGGGGCGTTATCCTGCCCCCTAAGGTGGTCTCGTTCGGCCACCGGTTCTGATAGTGTAGCCATACTTGCTCCTCCTTACCGTCTCATCAAACACCTCAGAGGCAAATATTGAAGTAAAATCGCTAACAGAGAGAAGCTACTCCTTATCACCGT
>DATDBJ010000009.1:0-5307 GCA_036524895.1 Saccharimonadales bacterium (SeqCode) | reverse complement strand
CTTGAGTTAGCCGCATCTGCAATATCTTGGCGCAACGACAGCCTCGCTCCTTGCCAGGCAAACAAGGATGCAATTAAAATCACGACAAAAATAACCGCTGGCGGAAAAAATAGTGAACGATACACCGGGGCCAGGGGCCGGCCGACGTCTTTAATCAGTTTCTGCGTATATTTCATCCCACTTTATTATCACATACAGAGAGTCAACCACGCCAAACCGGAGCTGCGCAGTAAGGTTTTTTACATGAGCGTTGTATGTAATTTGTCAGGATAAAGTCATGATGGGCGCCAATATAAGTACGCTATCTTCACCCGATAATTGTGGCCCTTTAAACGCGAACAGCGGTCCGGCGACGTTTGATGCCTGGATGCAGGGGGTGAGTAAAGAATTCGAAACCGTTGCTGGCATGAGCGACAAAATGCCGTACAGCGCACCGCTAGCCCGCGCAGTGCTCATTAATTTTGAGACTACTGATGACGGAGAGCGATTGATGCACATTTTGCACCACGCCAATCCTGAGCGTCCAGCGCCTGAGGCCTATAGGTTGGTGCGTTCAGCTTATGTCGCTCAGATGCGGCATCGTAAAGAGCCGAGATTCCCGGATGGTTACACTACCGTGGACGAGTGTCTGCGTGGTGTCAGGTGGGCGCAAACGACGTTCCCCTATGCTAATCGCCTGAATGAAATCCTTAGAAATTTTAATCTTAGTACTACTATTTGGCAGCGGTATAATGTTATGCGTTTTTTGGGGCCGCTCATGATGCATCGTACTGGGTCTGAACGAATACGAGGAGACATAGGGTGTAGCGACTTTACTGGTAGTAAGGCGGTAGTATTGAGTGATATGGACTCGAAGTTTCGCTTTGATCCGGTTGACGTTTTGGAAGAGAAAGGTAGGCTTTGGGTTCCTTCTAAGGACAAGAGCGATTTATTTGAAGAGATTGCAGCTCAGCCCGACCAAGCGTCCCGAACAATTGGGGTTGATAGGGTTGACCCGACGGATCCTATCGTCGCTGATTTCATTGAAGGGTCTCTTACACCGGAAGAGATTAAGGATGGGGCATTGCCGACAAGGCATGACAAGCTGCTCCGGGCTCGCGTGCCCGAGGGTAAGTTGAAATTCGTGCAGGCTGATATTGCCCGTCAGAGCGGCGTAAAAAAGGTGCTTGAGGAGGCTGGTGGGTTGCTGGATGAAGCTTATATGATCCTCGCATGGCACCAGGGTGGCGCTCGCAAGCGGCGGGCAACATTCGGTAACTTAGGCAGACTTGTTTCTCTGGAGAAGCCTGTAGTGATTGTAGATTTTGCCAGAAGAGACACGAATGGCGACAAGCCTTACCTCTCTGTGCTGTCAGATTGGACGAAAGGCCTCAATGTATTTGTCCAAATTGACGGAGAGTTATACAGGCCCTTGCAGTGGACGGACGGCCGTTGCCGTGCAGTGAAAATATGCCCTGATCTTGCGAAAGTAGCCAAGGGTGGGCCATACGAAAAGCAGGTACGCGAGCTACTTGCTTAAGTGTTGGTTGACTATATCGGCGTAGGTGTCCATAAAGGCATGGTGTTTGGCGGTAATATTTTTGCCCTCCTGGAAGAAGCTGAAGATGAGCGCGCCGCCGTCGCGGGCTTTGAGCGGGTGGACGCAGCTAAACTCGATACCCGCACCGGCCTGGTTAAGGCGGGCGGCGCTGGGGCTTAGGGCTGGCACAAACAAATATTGCCAGTCGGTTATACACTGGGTCTCGCCGCTTTTTATCGCTTTGGCGATCAAGTTACCCTCATGATTCACTGGTATTTTAATTTTTTTAAACGGTTTTTCGGACATCCTGACCGCGCCTGCGGCTTGCTCGGTGTCAGAGAGCGCAACACGTTCAATGGTGCGCGCTGGCGAATTAACGAGTAATAAAACAACAATGCCCAGATCTAACTGGGTCGTGCGCACCATGTCATGAAACGGTGCATTAACAATAGCTTCAAATAATTGAGCGTCGCTTTTGGCGCTACGCAATAGTTTTTCGATCTGGTTAAGATAAGTATCGCCCGCCACGCCCGTAGTATATCATTGCACTTAAACTGTTAACAAATTTCGTAAGCACGTCCAGCCACTCATTTACCTGTAGCGAATTTATAGAGTGCGGCATTGGCTTACTGATTCCTCGATTTTGGTGGCGTTTCGCCGGTCTCTTTGCGCTTTTGGCGCGTCGTATGTATGTCGCAGATTATGCCGTTTTTGTCATCGTATTTGACGACAACGCCTGTGTGTTGGGCTATTTGTCCGGCGAGGAGTTGCTCGGCGAGGGCGGTCTCGACTACGCTTCGGATACTGCGGCGAATGTCTCGCGCGCCCTTTTCTGGTGAGTAGCCTATCTGGGCGATGTGGTCTGTCACGGACTCGTCAAATAGCAGCTCAATGCCCTGGCCGCGCGCTGTGCGTCTGATCCCCGCCAGCTGTAGCTCTACGATTTGCCGCACCTGTTCTTCGGTCGGGCTGTCAAAAATAATCACTTCATCTATGTAGCTTAAAAGTTCCGGGCCGAGCTGTGCACTCATCTCATCTTTGGAGTTGAGAGTTGAGGTGGCGACGATCACAGCGCCGCTTAAGTCTGTTATGCGACCCTTGCTGTCGGCTATGCGGCCTTTCTCGAAGATTTGCAGTAACAAACTGTGTACACCGGAGTGAGATTTTTCGATGTTGTCTAGCACGAGTACGCTATGTAGCCGGTGTTGGACTTGTCTGGTCGCTTGGTCGAATGCTCTGCGGCCTGCGGACGACTCAATGAAGCGCGTTATGTCGCCGCGATTCGTGTATTTTCTCAAGTCTAAGTGAATAAGAGTGTTCTCGTCGCCGAACATTGCCCAGGCTAGCGCCTTGGCCAGCTCGGTTTTGCCCACACCGGGCGGGCCGAGAAACAGGAAGATGGCGACCGGGCGGCTTTTTTGAGATAGGCCGGCGCGGGATCTTCGAATTGCATTGGCTACTGCCTTGACTGCTTTGTGTTGCCCGATAATCCGCTCATGCAGGCGCTGTTCTAGCCCTGACAGGCGGTCTTTTTGTTCTATGGCTAATTCTGCTGGTGGAATGTTGGTTAGATTGGCGGCTACTTGCAGCACGTGCTCTGCCCGCACCTCTTTTTCTGGGGTGGCGTTGATGCGGGTGCGAGCTGCAGCTTGGTCGACGAGGTCGATCGCTTTGTCCGGCAGGAACTGGCTGGCCAGGTAGTGATCGGATAGGCGGGCGGCGGCTACAATGGCTTGGTCGGTAATTTTTATTTTGTGGTGGGCTTCGTACTTATCGCGCAGGCCGCAGAGCATCTCGATCGTTTGCTCTACTGTCGGCTCGGCCACCAGTACGGGCTGGAAATACTCTTCTATGGTCGCGTCTTTTTCTAGGTACTCTTGGTAATTGCTCAGCGTTGTCGCGCCGATGAGATGCAGTTGACCTCGCACCAAAGCTGGCCACAGGATGTCACTGACGCTAAGCCTGCCTGCCTCGCTGTCGCTTTGTTGCGCACCGGCAACTGCATACAGCTCGCTGACAAATACGAGCAAGCCTTCTTGGTTGGCGATGATTTCATCCACGATTGCTTTGGTGTACTCCTCTAGCTCGCCGTGGTATTTTGCGCTGGCGATCAGGGAGTTGAGGTTGAGCTCCAGGATTCGCTTGCCCTGCAGTATGTCTGGTACATTGCCGCTGGCGACACGCTGGGCCAGATCCTCGATGATGGCGGTTTTGCCCACCCCGGGCTCCCCGATGAGCAACGGATTGTTTTTTGTGCGGCGCGCTAGGACTTCTATCACCGCCTCAATCTCGCTTGTACGGTCGATGACCGGGTCGAGCTCGCCTTGCCCGGCCAGGGCGGTCAGGTCGCGCGAATATTTGTCTAGCTGCGGCGTCGTAGAGGTGGCCTCTACCCATCCCTTTTCTATGTCCTTGCCTGTTACTTGCGCTGCTTTTTGGCGTAAAGAAGCTGGAGTTAAGCCATATTTGCGCAGTACCATGCCGCCGGTACCCCCGGTTTCTCGCGCCAGGCCGATCAATAAATGTTCGGCACCAATGTAGCCGCTCTCTAACTTTCGAGACTCCTGAAGCGCGGCTTCGAGCACCCGCTTTAGATGAGGTGAGACTGTAACCTCAATCGGCTCGTCTGGTATTGCGGCGCGGCTGGTTTTGGGCGTGTGAGTCTCAATGTAGACCCGCATGCCTTCGCTTTTTAGCTTAAATTTGTTGAGTATTTTCTCGACCACTGGGGTTTTGAGTAGGGCGTGCAACAGGTGCTCGGTGCCGACTTCGCGTCGTCCAAAACGTACCGCCGTTTCTGCCGCTTGCTGTATAAGTTCTTTCGTGAGCTCCGGTATGACCGCATCGATGTTGGTAGACTCGCGCCCGTGCGGCAACGGGTAGCCAAGCTGCGACGCGAATGCCTCGAAGTTATCCTCAAATGAATTGTTAAGGCTGGCGCCCGCATAGGGTGTATCAAACGGCGAATGGTCGGCTTGCTGGCTCTTGAGCTGATTGTAGTGAATGTCGCACAGCTCGAGGTTCATTTCCCGGCTGCCTTGGCGCACCCTGACGGCGTGCGTGGCCAGCTGTTGCTTGTCTATGTCGCAAATGCCATCGACCATGGGCAACGCCTCCTATATTTTTTTATGATTTGTCTCGTTGAGGGCGGACAGGGCCTCGCGCGCTTGAATAGCCAGGGCTATAGACAGCGCACCGTAAACAAGCGCATACAGCCCCAGCACCCACACAAAAGCCACGCCACCCGCTTCTGGCTGGAAGAGCAGAATCACGCCCGCTGCTAGGGCCGCAAACCCGATAACACCCGTCAGGAAGCGATGGGTAGAACTTCTTTTGTCCAGAAACGCGCCAACAATATCCAGCAGTCCGCGGCCAATCAAGGTCAGCCCGATGATTAGTATGAGAGCGGTAAAAGACACATTGGGATGCCGGACCAGATATGTGCCTATGCCGAGGCCTGCAATGCCGAAGAGTAACGTCAGCCACCATGAATCCCGCCGCCCTATGCTCAAGAAACCGTTGATGATCTCGACAATTCCCCAAGCCAGGACGAAGGCGCTAAATAAATACACTAAAGCCCGGAGCGTCAGCCCCGGCCAAAACACTGCGGCAAGGCCAAAAAACACCGCCACTATTCCTTGTATCAAGGAGAGCCACCACAGGTCGTCGATGGTTTTTTTGAGCATCTCGTTTTGCCTGGTTTCTGATCTGGTGGCCGCCATTCTATCCCCTTAAATTATTTTGTCGCTGTCTGCACCTGCACTTTAAGGCAAAACTAGGCCTTAGTC
>DATDBJ010000008.1:0-15212 GCA_036524895.1 Saccharimonadales bacterium (SeqCode) | reverse complement strand
AAAGCGGAAGATGTTGTCGATAAAGAGCAGAACGTCCTTACCTTGGTCGCGGAAACCTTCGGCGATAGTCAGGCCGGTCAGGCCTACGCGCAGACGGGCGCCCGGAGGTTCGTTCATCTGGCCGAACACCAGGGCAGTGTTCTTGATAACGCCAGATTCCTTCATTTCGTTGTAGAGGTCGTTGCCCTCGCGGGTACGCTCACCAACGCCTGCGAATACTGAGTAGCCGCTGTGGAACTTGGCAATGTTGTTGATCAGCTCCTGAATAAGTACGGTCTTTCCCACACCGGCGCCGCCAAACAAGCCAACCTTACCACCCTTAACGATTGGACAGATCAGGTCGATAACCTTAATGCCGGTCTCCAGCACCTCAACGGTGCCAGCTTGGTCCTCGAAGGCCGGGGCAGCACGGTGGATGGGGGATTTCTGCTTGAAGTCGTTGCCCTTGTCGATGCCGTCGATCGGCTCGCCAATAACGTTGAACATGCGGCCCAGGGTAGCGTCGCCAACCGGCACGCTAATTGGAGCGCCGCTGTCTTCTACGGCGTCGCCGCGCTTTAAGCCGTCGGTGCTCGCCAAAGAAATGGTGCGCACCACAGTTTCGCTCAAGTGCTGAGCCACCTCGAGCACAAGGTCTTTGCCATTAAGCTTGGTCTTAAGACCATTGTTAATTGCAGGCAGGTGACCTTGCTCAAACTCAACGTCAACCACCACACCCACAACTTGCACCACTTGTCCGGTGCCAGCCTTAACTCTTTCCTCTACTGCTGTTGCCATACTCTACTCCTTAAACTGTAACTATTTTCTTTGTTGTAAGAACTTTTCTAGTTTCCCTCGGTCGCAATCTAACACACAAAGAGGATGTAATCGCCGATTGACAGGAGAGCACATTTCATTGAGTTCAGTCCTCCAGATATCACATGGGTGCGGCGACCCTTTGGGTAGTGTATGAGATATCGCAGTCGGCCTGCCAGTTTCCTGAAAATACCGCAGCATAGCAACCGCAAGTCCGCCCACGAGCCTGTCACGATGGGCGCAGGGTGGAGACCATTGGTCTCGCCGGACTGGCTCCTTTTGGCCTGAGTTAACAACTATTAGCATATCAGCTTCAGCGATCTCTCGCATAAAAGGTTTAAGAACTTCTTCTTTCGCTTTAGTGGCCCGGTCTCCCTGTAGACGCTCTAGAACATCCCCCATAGCATTACGCGTCAGATCCACCCAGCTGGTATCGGGACGATAGCCCGCACGCGCAACAAGTCCACACAAACCCTGTATGAGTTCTATTCTTTCCTGGGCACATGCACCCGGACTTCCTGGAACGATACACACACTTCCACGCTCGGCAGACCGGACCATCATTTCAAAGCCTCCGCGCCGCCGGTTATTTCTGCCAGCTCCTGGGTGATGGCTGCCTGGCGGGCGTTGTTGTACTCCAGGGTCAGGTCTTCTATTAGATCGCTGGCGTTGTCGGTGGCGTTCTTCATGGCTAGCATGCGCATGGAGTGTTCGCTTGCGGTAGACTCCAGGAATGTCTGGTAGAGTTGCGCTTCCAGCAGGCGGAGCGTGGCGGCGCGCAGCAGGGCGCCAGCAGACGGCTCAACATCGGCGCGGGACATTTCGTCGTCGAGCTCGGCTTCTTCAAAACCGGCAGGCAGCAGGCGCTGCTTCTGGACCTTTGAGTTCACAGATGAGATAAACTTGGTGAAGATCACTTCTACTGCATCTATGCGGCCTTCGGCAAAACTGGCCACAACAGACTTGAGGATTGGGCGCAGCTCGTCGGCGGACGGCTTGTCGGGCATTTTAGTGTAAACGGCCTCAACCTCCAGCCCGGCAATGCGGCTGGCCGATTGAGCAGCCTTGCGGCCGATGGCGATTACGCTGGTTTTTACGCCTTTGTCGCGGTCGGCTTTAGCCTCGTTCACTAACGCGCGAATAACGTTGGCGTCGTAAGCGCCGGCCAGGCCGAGGTCGCTGGTGACAGCGATGATTAAACGATGTTTAATCGGGCGCTCGGTGAACAGCTTGAATTCACTCTCGTCGGCGGCGATTTGGCGAAGGCGGGTCAATATCCCACGGGCCATGTCTGCATAAGCCCGGGGCTTCTGCACAGCCTCTTGGGCGCGGCGCAGCTTGCTGGCAGCCACAAGCTGCATAGCCTTGGTGATCTGCCGGGTATTCTTGACCGACCCAATCCGCTGCTTAATCTGCTGCCTGGAGGCCATTTACTACTTCTCCTCAGCCTTCTTTGGCTTAGCTGCTACTGCGTAGGACTTGGCTACTTTTTCGGCGGCTTCGAGGATGGTTTTTTCCATTTTTTCGTCTGGCTTGTCGCCCTTGTTGAGGGTCTTAACCAAATCTTTGTGCTTGTCCTCCATGTATTTGAGCAGCTCGTGCTGGGCGTCTTTGATCTTGTGAGTCGGAACGGTGTCGAAAGCGCCTTGCGTGGCGGCCATCAGGCTGATGACCTGCTCGGCAATGCTCAGCGGCTGGAACTGCTTCTGCTTGAGAAGTTCGGTTAGGCGCTGACCGCGCTCGATGCGCTGCTTAGTTTCGGCGTCCAAGTCGCTTGAGAACTGAGCAAACGATGCCAATTCGCGGAACTGAGCGAGCGACAGCTTAAGACCACCGGATACACTCTTTACAGCCTTGGTTTGAGCGGCACCACCTACGCGGGACACCGAAAGACCTACCGAGATAGCCGGGCGGATACCCTGGTAGAACAGGTTGGTTTCGAGGAAGATCTGGCCGTCGGTGATGGAGATAACGTTGGTTGGAATGTAGGCGGAGATGTCACCGGCCTGGGTTTCGATGATAGGCAGGGCAGTCAAAGAACCGGCGCCAAGCTCGTCATTAAGCTTAGCGGCGCGCTCCAGCAAACGGGAGTGCAGGTAGAAAACGTCGCCAGGGTAAGCTTCGCGGCCCGGTGGGCGGCGGAGAAGTAGAGACATCTGGCGGTAAGCAACGGCGTGCTTAGAAAGGTCATCGTGGATGATCAAAGCGTGCTGACCGTTGTCGCGGAAATATTCGCCCATGGCGGTACCGGCGTAAGGCGCCAGATAGAGCAGGGGAGCCGGGTCGGCCGGGCTGGTGGCGACGATAATTGTTTGGTCCATTACGCCCTCGCGCTTGAGGCGCTCAACTAGTGCGGCCACCTTGGAAGACTTTTGACCAATGGCAACGTAGACGTTAATAACGCCGGTCTTTTGCTTGGCTTGGTTGATCATGGTGTCGATGGCGATGGCAGTCTTACCGGTTTGGCGGTCGCCGATGATCAGCTCTCGCTGGCCGCGACCCACAGGAGTTAAAGCGTCAATGGCGATTAGGCCGGTCATTAGAGGTTCGTGCACGCTTTTGCGGGCCATAACGCCGGGAGCCGGGCGCTCCAAAAGGCCGCGCTCTTTGGCGTTGATCGGGCCCTTGCCGTCCAGAGGCTCGCCAAGCGGGCTAACCACGCGGCCAACCAGTTCCGGGCCAACCGGTACGTCCAGGACGTGGCCGGTCATAGTAACTTTGGCGCCAGCAACGACATCTGCGTCATTGCCCATAATAACGGCGCCGATTTCGTCTTCCAGCAAGTTAAGCACAAAGGCCGTAACCTTGCCGCCTGTGCGGGTTTCAATCTCGATAACTTCGTTAAATCCGGCGCTGCGCAAGCCGTAAATCCAGGCTACGCCGTCACCCACGCGGGTTACAATGCCCGCTTCTTCCAAACCACGGCCGACGCGAAGAGATTGGATCGCGTTCTTCAGCTCGGCTGATAATTCTTGTACTTGTAGATCGCTCATGTTCGTTAATTTATCTCCTGGTTATAAGCTGGCTAGCTGCTTTAATTTGGTGCGTACGCTGGCGTCGATGACGGCGTCGGGGGTGCGGGCGATGAGGCCTCCTAAAAGGCTGGGGTCGATGCGTTCGGACAGCTCAACAGCCGACGCATTAGTCGTTTCCTTGAGCATACGCTTTAATTCCTCGCGGGTACTGTTAGATAATTCACGGGCGCTTGTTACTTCTACTAGCAGGTGGCCGCTCTGTAAATAAAGTTCGTGGGCGATATCGTTGATAATCAAATCAACGTCTTCATCCATGCCGTGGTCCATCAGGTAGGCGGCGGTCACTTTAAGCCAGTGGCCACGCTTATCAGGCTCGGCCAAAAGCTTAGCGGCAATTGTGCGGGCTAGTACTCGTCGCGAGGATTTACCGTTCATCTCTTACGCTTTCTCCGCCAATGACTTCTTAACCAATTCTGCGTCTTTTTGAGCGTCCAGCTTCTCGCCAACTACGCGCTCGGTGGCCAGAGCAACCAGCTCAACGGTATCTTTCTTAAGGGCTTCGCGCGCCTTAGCTACGTCCAGCTCAAGTTGCTGGCGGGCGTCAGCCACGATTTGCTCGGCGCGAGTCTTGGCCTTGCTCTCGGCGTCGGCTACTACGTTAGCCGCCTCTTGATGAGTGCGTGCCAGAATGTCGTCGGCTTCTTTACGTGCCTCAACCAACAACTCGGACACTTTAGCTTCAGCTTTGGCCAGAGACTCCTCGGCCTGCTTGGCTTCTTTGATGCCGGCCTCGATCTGCTCGCGGCGGCCATCTACGACCTTAATCAGCGCCGGATAAACAAACTTGGCGAGCAAGAACACCAAAATCAAGAAGGCGATGGTCTGCTCGATGAGCAGCGTCACATCAATACCAAGGGCAGTGAAGAGGCTTTGCGACTCTTCTGCCGCGTGCTCGGCTTCTGGTGCGGTGCTGGCTAATAAAAACAAATGTTGCATGCGGGGTTACCCGTCCTCTTATAGGAACTTAATAATAAGGGCGACCACAAGGCCGATGATGGCCAAGGCGTCTACGAAGGCCATAGCCAAGATCATCAGGGTGCGGATCTTGCCCAAAGCTTCAGGGTTGCGGCCGGCGGCGTTCATTGCGCCCATACCAACCAAGCCCAAGCCGATACCACAAAGGCCAGCGCCGATAGCGTAGGTCAGACCAAATGCTAGTGAATCCATTATGTTTAACTCCTTTAGTTACTAATTATTACTTCTACCACGCTACTTACGCCTTGGCCTTTGCAGGTGCGGGCGCCTTCTTTTCCTTGGGCTCATGCCCATGCTCCTCACCAGGCTCTGGCAAGCCTAAGGAAATGAAAGCAATGGTAAGCATAAAGAATACGTAGCCCTGAACGGCGCCCACAAACAGCTCCAGAACATAGAAGACGGGCAGAGCCACAACCGCGGCATAGCCGGTTAGGAAGGCGATAACTACTAGCAACACCTCGCCACCAAAGACGTTACCGAAGATACGCAAGGCCAGGGCAGCGGTACGGGTAAACTCGGCCACGAACTCCAGGATGCCCTCAAAGGCGTGCAGCGGGTCTTTGAAAGGGTTTACAAAATAGCGCTTGAGGTTGCCGAGGAATCCGCGACGCTTCATAGCCCAAAGCTGGGCGGTAACAATAGAGATAACTGCGAGCGCGATAGTAACGTTTAGGTCGGCTGCGGCACCACGAAGCAACGGAACACCGTTCCAGGTGATCGGCCCGACAATCGGCAACAAGCCCAGCCAGTTATTGATGACAAAGAAGAAAACAAGGGTGATGGCCAGCGGCGCAACCTTGCGGGCAATCTTACGGTCGCCAATAACTTCTACCGCGGTATCATACAAATTCTCGAACGCCCAAAGCACCATATGCACAAGCCGGCTGCGGCTGCCGCGCTGGATACCGCGCGCTGTAGCCCACAACAAGCCAAGCACAATAAGCGAACCGACAAAGCCAAGCAAAAAAGAATTGGTAATTACGATCGGCCCAACATGGAATATCACATCTGGAGCAATACTAATGTGCGGGCCTTCGGCCGCAAACAAAGAAAACATTACTTGCGCTCCTCCCGCTCAACAGCTTCGATTTGCTTCTTCAATAAAAAGCCCGCCAAACCAAAACCCAACACAACAGCCAGTAGCGTGAGCCACGGCTTTGTACCAAAACTCTTGTCTGCGATAATCCCCAAAACAGTAAACACAATAACCGGGACGGCGATACGCCAAGTAGTGTCCAAAAAGGTGAGGCCAATAGTACTCGCAACAAACGGAGTTTTTCCACCAGGGGTATTAGTCGTCGTATGATCGGCGGCTTGCTTCATTTCTTATTTACTATAGCAAACAGAGGTTACCGCGCGCAAGAGGGGCGCCTCTGTAACTTTTTAACCTGCTCAGCGCCTACTCGCTTTTGACACGAGATACAGTTAGCAGGTAGTCTTTGTCTTCCGTCTGGCTTATCTGCAAAGTGTCAAACTCATTGCGTTCAAGCTGTCGTACCACTTCCTGCGCGCTTTGATGCCAGTAACGCCAGACTAGAATCGTATCATTCTTATTAAACTCAATGACGCGATCACCTTTTTCTAGCGTAAACGTAATAGCCAAGGCCACTTTGAGCCTAATATGCATATACCGCGCTCGTCGCTGATCGTCGTACCCCATTTCGACATCGTAAAATGACTCGTCAATATTGAGCAGGTCAACTACCATCTTCTTATGAAAATCGAACGGAGCCGACTCCGCACGGATGCCGAGGTCGAAATATTGCCTCGACCTCTTGCTGTCTAGTTTAAGGTTATACACTAGCAGGTCTTGGCGATTCATGCTGTTACGAATAGTCTTGAAAGCGTCATCAGGCGAACGCAAATTATTAAAAGTACCGCCGAGAGCCAACACTACATTAACTGTGTCTTTCGCATTTTCGCCCAAGGCTTCTTCGGCCAGCAGATGCGTGAACCGATCATAGTTGATGTCGGCTTCGTACCCCTCGAACGACACCCTAGCGCCGAACCAATCCTCAATGCTACGCTTCGCAAGCTTTAATACTGAAGGGCTGATGTCGAGTGCAATGTATCTGCCTAGCTTACCGTGGTCGAACAAATGGTGCAGCAGCTCCTTAACAGGCAACGCATTGCCTGGCCCAATATCAACAACGTTTACGCATTTAAATCGAGCTATCTGGTCGTCGATATAGCCCTGATTTGCATGCAGCTGCTTGATTGTGCTCGTTAAAAGGTTGGGTACTTTTTCGACAGCCAACCGCTCGGCGTATTTGTCCCAGTAGTCAGCGCCGCCGTTAAAATAAGCGTACTCAAGAGGAATTTCGTGGTCGATATCGAGGCTGGATGTGATATCGAAAATCTGCTGCTGGTTGTATAACTCGTAAAATTTGGGCTTTGGAGAGACAGCCCTAAAACCTCGGCTATTGCGGAACTTCTTTCGTTCTTCTACTAGCTGCTCAATAAGCTCTATGTTTCTCGTTGTGTTGAATATCCATGCTCGGCCTTGCTCTTCGTGAAGCTCCAGGTCTAGCTTGCCATCTTTGGCTTCTCTGATCCAATTCGTAACTGTTTTCTCAGATACGTTATAGGTTTCGGCTAGTTCAGCTTTCTTAAAGTAGAGCATGTGAATATAAATAATTTTACAAAAATACTATTGTACGTTTCCTCGGTTGTGAGGTAACATAAAAAATGAGCAGTCGACTGCATCAAGAGTATATAAAGTTCCTGATACAAATCGTATCATTTCTATTGTTTTCGTTCAAGCTAAATATAATGCTTGGCGTGTACCGACATAAGAGCGGATGACCTCCCTCGCTTATGCCATCTCCTTATTATAAAACGTGTTGACTACTTCTCAAAATCGACACTCAAAAAGAATGGTTGCTATATAGCCGTGCAGGCTCTAGCGCCCGTCAAAAAACCGAACGACTTTTACTATAGCGACAAAGCGTAAGCTCTCGAAAGGATGTAACGTCACATGCTTCACAGGATAGAACCACCCAACGACAACGAAATGGATGCATCGCACCTGCTGTCAGACGACAAACCTAAACGTACCGCCCCGCCACTCTGCACGCTCACCGTCGGGCCGGCCCAACAACTGCGGGCTACGCTTGGCGACTACCCGCCTGGTCATAAGCTGCGCGGCTTCTCCGTCGAGATAAACCCCGACCCAGAACCGGAAGGCGCGATAGTTACCCAAATTACCAACCTTAAAGTTAAGGGTAAGTACCGGCTCGTCTTGCATGTCGCAAACTACGGCATCAAAACAGTAACCGCAACCGCGCGCGAACTGTAGGCTATATCACGCCTGCCGTCAGTGCTCCTGGCGGCAGCGCCCAACTCACGCTAGCTCCTGCTTCATCTACAGGCAGAATCGAGGGCTTCATGGCCAACCCTTTCTATCTCGATTCTGCCTGTAGAGAAGCAGGGAAACCGACTTTAAAGGCCATAGTTACCGTACTCCGCGGCCAATGGTATACTTAAGGGTATGGACAACAAAATTATTATTTATGGCGCTGAATGGTGCGCGTTTTGCCACGAGGCGATGCGCTATCTTGACGGCCTGGGCGTAAAATACGTTTACAAAAATGTTGAGCTGGACATGAACGATGCTCGTGCCGCGGTTGAAAAATCCGGCCAGACCGGCATACCGGTGATCGACATGGACGGCACGATCATTGTTGGCTTTGACCGGCCGAAGATCAATCAAGTACTCAAAGACAAACAGCTCGCCTAAAGGCGCAGCACGCAAGTCGCATAAAAAAGACGACCCCATTGATATATAAATCATATGAGGGTCGTCTTTTACTTATTTGCGCGTGTAGACCGACACTTGGTGGCCGGTAATCACGTCGGTGCGCACCAACTTGTAGTCGGGAAGTTGGAGCTTTGGCTCCTCTTTCTCGGAGTGCAAATACCACACGGTCCGGCTCGTCACCTGATCGGCACTTGCCAGGCGACGCGAACTGTCATGTAGTGGCGCATATCCTCCGCTAGTGGATGTTTTTTCCTTGCTGTAGAAGAAAACGTTGGCCGTCGGCAGATAGTAGTCCATCTCGAAATACTTGCCGGGCGAATCGACGATAATAGTATCTTCCGCACCTAAGCGTTCTTTCAGGTAGACAACCGCTTCTTTGGTGTGGGACAGTGACAGTGTGTTGAAATTGAAGTTGCCTTGCTGCCTCAGGGAGCCGACGCCCAGCGCCAAGACAACGAGCAGGGCAGCGCCCGCGAAGAAAGCTCTCCGCCTGGACGCCTGCAGAGCGACCGAAACGCCGACTAGTAGATAGCCCGCCAGCAAAATGTGGCTGAAGTAACGATCCAGGAATACGGGCTTTAGGGGCGGCAGAGAGGCCAGGTACAGCAGCACAATCGGCAAGATAGTGTAAAGAATAAGTAACGATACATAGCGCCGTTCACGAGTAGCCCGCAAGCTTCGCAGTGCTGAGGCCGCCAACCATATGGCCAGGCCAAGGCCTACCATTGTGGCGAGCGACTGCATTGGATCGAGCTGCCATTGCGCCCGGTAACTCATAAACATAGTACCTACATTGAGCACTTCGCGGATAGTAACCGGCCCGATCCAAAAGCCGTTTTGCACATTGCCGATTTGCCACAAGAAGCTGTGTATCCACGGCGCATACAAGACAACGGCGCCCACAAAGGCAAGCAACCACGGCTGGGCAAATGTTTTCCAGATAGGGCGCTGCCTTCCTGTAACGGCAAGACACCACACAAAATGTACAACCCAAACAAGTGCGGTGTAATATTGCGTATACATGCCAGCGGCAACCAAAATGGCGTACACGGCCCACAGTGCAAACTTGCGACGGCGATCGCTGGCGCTCAACGCCCGAACCAGCACGTAAGTTGCAGTAATGCAGATTAGCGACGCCATGGCGTACATGCGCGCCTCGATGTCGTAGCGCAACAAAAACGGCGATAGCACCACAAAGGGCAGGGCAATTAATGCTGCACGCGCGCCAAACATGTAGCGCGCAAGCACTACAGCAACGCCGCTAGCGAGCGCTCCGCAGACCATGCTCAGACTGCGCAATGCAAGCTCACTCTCACCAAAGATAAATGCCCAGGCTTTGAGCGCCATGTAGTAAAGCGGGGGGTGCACGTCAACCGAAGTGAAATAAATGAGTTGGTCGAGCGGTTGCCGGATAAGAGCTACACTATAAGCCTCATCAAACCAGATGCTACGGAACGGCCCAACCCAGAACGCCAAGCCAAACACAGCAAAAAACGCAATAAACGGCGCAAGCCCGGCATGGCGCAAGCACCATCGCCACCACGCCGCGCCACGAATGCGCGCTAGCTCGAATAGAGTCTTGTACGCAGCCGCAGATATACGATCTCCACGAAATTCTTCCTCGCGGGTTTCGTGCCAATCGTTTATAGGGATTTGCTGGATTGTAAGCCGCGATTCGCGAGCCAGTACCAAAAGCTCCATATCGAAGCCCCACTTCATAACAGTCAGTTGCGGGAAGAGCTGGGCGGCGGCTTCTTTACGGAAACCCTTAAACCCACACTGCGTGTCGCGGATACCCGGCAAGATAACCGCGCGCGTCAGTAAATTGCTCGCCTTGGACAGCATAGACCGCAGAGGGCTCTTGTGAATCTGGCTCAACTTGCGGGTGCCGATCACCACATCCGCGCCGCCGCGCAGCTTTTCTATCATCGGGATAATATGCGCAAGCGGGGTAGACAGGTCGGCATCCATAAAGAGCTGCACATCACCGCTAGCCTCTAAAAAGCCAAGCCGGACGTCACGCCCTTTGCCAACCCGGTCTTTGGGCGTGATTACTTTGAACTGCGTAAATAACGGGCTGCAGGCTTTGGCAAGAGAGCCGGTTTCGCCGCCGCCCGCAGCAACAACAATTACCTCGCACTCTCCCAAAAAAGCTTTATGGCTTTTTATGAAGGCAGAAACCTTGCCCAGTGTAGTTGTAATGATCGCCTCTTCGTTGTACGCAGGAATAATAATGCTGGTGTCTATCTTCTGTCTCATCTGATTATCTTTTACTTTTTACGAAAAACCCACCGGCTGTACAGCATGTAGTTTGTCACGGCGCCAATGGCGATTGCCGCCACTTTTGCCGCGTTTGGCGCAAGCCACGATGGAATACTATCATTGTAATTTATAGCACGGAAAAATGCTTCTAGTAATGCAACGCCGCCCGTAATAACCACGGCCTGGACGAACCACTGCGTAAAGATAGTGACAGCCAAGAAGCTAGGCAATTGCCTGGACAGCACTTTGCCCTCAGCCTTAAATACCACCTTTTTGTTGAGCAGGAAACTCACCATCATGGCAATTGAGGTGGAGAAGATGCTGGCAAATGCCGGCACCAGGCCGAACACCAATATGCCCAAGTTGAAAAAGGCAAAATCTACGGCCGTATTGGTAAGCCCAACGGCAATAAAACGCAGCTTTGTGTTGTGAAAAAGCTGCTTGGATATGCGTTTTGCCGCGTGTGCACGCGAGGGTCCTGCCGACTCTGTTTTTTTGGTATGTGTATTCATGTATAGCTTATCAATCCCACTTGGCGTGCCTATCGCCCTCGTAAATAATAGGATCGATAATGGTGCGGGCGCTCTGGTTTATGTTCCGGATCGTTTGGTCCGGCCAATACCAGCTCTCGTCGCTACGCAGAATAAATGTTAGTATACCGCCGCCGTGCAAAAATAGCAAAATGGCTATGCTTGCCAGGAAGGGCTTGGCGGCCTCTGCCTTGAACTTGCGCAGGCCACTTGCGATTCCACTGCCCATAAGGGCGGCGAGCGGCAGGGCGATGGGCAACAGATAGCGTCCGTTAATGGCAACCGGCTCCGCCGTCTGCTTGTAGGAGCTTAGCTGATCGTTGAGCAGAATAATCACATATCCGAGGATTACAAGCGAGAAAAGCACATAGTACATATTGTTCCTGAAGACGGGCCGCCACCAAATAACCGTCGCCAGCACTCCAACTGCCACTATAACTGTAGCTGTTCGGACCGGCACCGGCAGCTCAGTATAATTGGTATATGAAGCGTGCGAGCCGTTAATGGCGAAGAACAGCCGGTGGCGCATACCCTTCCACCACTGGTCCAAAAACCAAGGAATATTCGGCCCAAAATCGGCAGGTTTGTTCTGCTCCAGATAGTAATCACGGCCCCACGGCCCGTACTGCTTACATTGCTCAGCGGTTAGCACCTTGCCGCAATCCGGCACCGGATGATGATACTGCACCAGATTAACAATATAGCGCTGTGCAAAT
Source organism: Saccharimonadales bacterium (SeqCode) (assembly GCA_036524895.1). Lineage (GTDB taxonomy): Bacteria > Patescibacteriota > Saccharimonadia > Saccharimonadales > UBA4665 > PMNU01. The sequence continues at coordinate 3,139 of DATDBJ010000008.1, read as the reverse complement.
AACACCAGGCCAATACCCAGCACCACCAGCAGCACGACCTTCGCCCTCTGCTCAATGCGAAGATAGTCGTCTTTTACCCTGTACAAAAACCGTTTACCCTTACCGCGAAAGCTCCAAAACGCCACACCGGCTATAAACAGCGCCGTGACGCCCAAAATCGGCAAAGCCGCGTATTTAACCACGCTCGTAAACAGACATATACCCACAAACGCCAGGAGCGCCACCATATCCACTCTTCGCTCTCGGAAGCTCTCGATCAGGCGGAAGGTTACCAAAAACATCCAGGCCACCAGAACCATCAGCAAATTGTCATAATTGATGTGCGCGGCCAGTTGCGGCGCAACAGGGATGAGCACAAAAAGCGCCAGCGCGGTGTTGATAAGCGCATCAGAAGTTTTGGCGCGACGCAAGACACGCCGAAACAGCACCAGACTCCAAGTAAACAAAGCGACGTTGATGAAGCGCAAAAACACAACCTGAATCCACTCGCTCTGCGTAAATAGCGAAATAAACCGGTAAGGAAAACTCATCAGATAATGAAAGAGGTATGACGGATCATGGACTAATGCACCGAACTTATCTGCGCCCTCGGGCTGCGCTGTCAGAAAAGGCGACCACTGCTCGGCATAAATCTTAATAACCCCAAAATGGAAGTCCTCATCAAACGGCATGGGGTACATCGCAGAAACAACAAACCACACCGCCTCAAAAATAAAAAATCCCAAAACCACATAGAAAAACGTGCGCGAAGCAAGCAGGGAGGTAAGCTTCCGGCTAAAGTTCTTCATAGTACTTATCTTACAATACGCGCCTCAGCTCAGCCATCCTTGCAATAGTCGCTAGGTATGACACAGTGCCCAGACCCACTAACTCGGCACTTCTCGCCGCAATGGCTGCCGCGCTGTAGCAAAACGCTGTACAATAGCCCGTATGGCATTTGAGGATTACAAAACCAAAGAGTCTGTTGTGGTGGCGTATACCGGCGACGGCAAAGGCAAGACCAGTGCAGGACTGGGGCTTTTAGTGCGCATGCTGGGCAACCGCTGGAATGTGGCTTTTATTCAGTTTATCAAGCACTGGGGCGTAGGCGAGCACGTTTTTATTCGCGACATCATGCCGCTCTACAAAGACCAGCTTCACTTTTTTAAGGGAGGCAAGGGGTTTTATAACGCCGGGGAGCTGAGCGCGGAGTTCGTCACGCCCGAGCAGCACAAAGCCGCCGCACTCGAAACGTACGAGGAAGCGCTGAAATGCGCCCAGTCCGGCAAATACGACGTGGTTATTTGCGACGAGATCAACAACGCCGTCCACGACGGCCTGCTCACCGAAGCGCAACTCCAGAAACTAATCTCTTCGCGCGCACCCAACACCAGCCTCTGCCTGACCGGCCGCAACTTTCCCCAAAAACTCATGCCACTGGCCGACATAGTAACCAACATGACCAAAACCAAACACCACTTTGACGAGAAGTACCTAGCCAACAAAGGCATCGATTTCTAAAACTGCGGTTATACGGACCGCGACAGATCGCACGCTTCCTGTGTGCGGGCCGCAGTGGCCCGGCTTATCAAGTCTAACCAATCGGCTTGCTCTTCACTGATTTTTTCGCCGGCAGTCGACCGAAAAATCAACCAACCCGTAGCCGAACGCAAGGAGGTGGGAGTCCACCTTGTTTTAGCTATTCAATTATGAAATAGTTATTAACACTGATGACCGCCATAAGAGTCGCTCACCAGGACGTTTTCGTCGGTGGACTCTCTTATTGTTTGTGCCTTAGCCTCTACTTCAGTCTTCGCCCGCATACTTTTCCGAACGCCCGGACGTTCAAAAGTAACGCAAAGATACTAGGTTAGCGGAAATGGAGGGGCGAGAGGTTACTTCGGAAGGCTTTTTTACCGGAGCGCCCCCACGTATCATCGGCACGGAAGCCGAGTATGCCGTAGTTATCGACGGCTCAAGAGTTCCTAGCAAACTAACAAGCTTTAGATATATAGGAAGATCTGGCTTGGCGGACGAACTTGGCGTCTTTCCGCCGTTAAGCCACATGAACCCGCTGAACGCAAATGTATGGTTGGGTGGCGGGGGTGGGAGAGTTTGCATAGACCTCGACCATCTAGAGCATTGCTCGCCGGAGATGCTCGGCCCGCTCCTGGCGGCTGCCGCCAATTTTGCGGGGATAGCGGTAGTGTCCAGACTATGCGAGGCTTACCGCGAGCTCCATCCGAAGGCGAACATCCGCGCGTACCGGCGGGCGGGCGACACAATCGGTCAAAACACCGAAACAAACGGCTTCCACGATAATTTTCTTATCCCTGGACGGCTCGTGAAGGATGACGGTCCCTTGCTGCGTGCTCTATTGAGCACATACCTCGGAACCCGCAGTTGGGCCTGGGCTGGTACCGTAGGGCCGGAGGGGTTTGAGCTCTCGCAAAAGGCAGCCGGCATTGGATCTATAGCAACCACCGCGCAAACGACACCAGCCCGAACCGCCAAAAGAGCCAAACCCATGGCCTGGATAAAAACGCACGAGAGTGACTATGATATTTTGGCAGACGAGGATTGGGCACGCGCCGAAACACGATACGCCGAAGCCGGGTTTTCACGCTTCTCGCGCTATCTAGCGCTCGCGACCAACTCGCTGACGTTTCGTCTGCTCGAGCATAAACGCATATTCCGGCAAGGCATGTTAGAAAACCTCATTTTACACGACCCGATTCAGGCAACACATCGCATATCACAAGACCTAACTCTCAGGCAGAGTTTCCGACTGCGCAACGGCCAGGACGCCACAGCCATCGGCATACAAGAAGGGTTAGCAATCGCCGCGCTCAAACTCGCAGACGAGATACAGCTCCCAGACGACGAGCTGAAAGCCGGTCACCTCTGGATAGACATCTGCGACCGCATGCGGCGCTCGAACCCCGCAAAGGGCGAGGTGCTGCCAATTATTAACTTCGTCGATTTTGCGGGCAAGCTTTGGTACGTTCGCAGGCACGTTCCGGAAATACACACCATTCATAGCCATAATTACGAGGCTCTCTTCCGTAGTCTCATCTGGGACCAATTCTTTCCAGAAGGTCCGGGCGTGCTCTTCTGGCGCAGCCGCAACCAAAGAGACGACGCAAGCGATCCCATTGGC
>DATDBJ010000007.1:0-3972 GCA_036524895.1 Saccharimonadales bacterium (SeqCode) | reverse complement strand
TCGTCGGTGAAGCCTTTTTTGCCTACGTTAGGCTGCGGACGCGCCAGGTCGTCGGGCGTGTGGGCGACATTGAGGTCGCCACAGAAGACTACCGGCTTTTTCTCTTCCAGCTTTTTGCAGTACGCCAAAAATGCCGGGTCCCAGTGCCTGTGGCGGAGCGGTACGCGGCTGAGGTCGTCCTTGGCGTTTGGCGTATACACTGTTACTAAAAAGAAGTTGTCGAATTCGGCGGCGATCACCCTGCCTTCTTTGTTCGGGTCGCCGTAGCCGTCGCCGACCAGACTATACTCTTTTATGATGTCTTCCGGAAAGCCGTTAATAATTGCCAGTGGCTTGACTTTGGTGAAGATGGCCGTGCCGCTGTAGCCTTTTTTCTCGGCGGAGTTCCAGTATTCTTCGTAGCTTTCTAGCTCTACTTCGGCTTGCCCCTGCTCTGCCTTTGTCTCTTGCAGGCACAAAATGTCGGGCTGCTCTTTCTCTATAAAAGACAGAAACAGGCTTTTACGGACCACGGCGCGCAAGCCGTTAACGTTCCAGGAATATATTTTGATCATCGCCGGTTTTCCAATTGCCGTAGGCGTTGGTCTTGCTCGTCGTCTTTGCGGTCGTCTCTGCGTTCTTCTTGCTGCATGCGGTTTAGTTCGCGCTCCAGCTTTTCGATGCGGTCTTCTAACCGCGGGATTTTGCGGATTTCCTGTTGGATTTGGTAGAGCTCTTGTGCGGCGCGGCGAACTTCGCCTTGGGTTTGACCGTGCGCTTGTTCGAGATTGCGCAGCAGTCTTTCCAGGTCTGTGCGAGCGCGCGCCAATGTCTCTGTTGTGTCTTGGCTGCGGCTGCGCGAGTCGATGAGCGAGCGCACGTGCTCGTGCACGGCGCGGTGGCTGGCGTTTAAGTCGCTCAGGCTGACATAGAGTTTTTGTTGGTAGTCGGCGATGGCTTTAATATCGCTGCGGGTAGCGAAAATCTTGCCAAGCGACTCTAAAAATTCGGGGTCTTCGTGTAGTGCCATGAGATTATTCTAGCATTGCAATGGAACATCTGGTAGACTGACAGCGATATGTACAAACGAGTTCTTCTAAAAATCTCGGGCGAGCAGCTCTCTGGCAAGCACGAGGTTGGTGTTGATCCTGAGGTGGGGCATTACCTAGCCCGCGAATGTCAAAAGGTTATACAAGCTGGCTGCCAGCTTGTTTTAATAGTTGGCGGTGGCAATATGGTGCGCGGCGCCGAAGTTGCCGGACACGGCATCAAGCGCGTTACCGCTGACCATATGGGTATGCTCTCGGGGCTTATGAACGCCATGGCCCTCACTGATATTTTTGAAAGCGAAGGAGTAAAAACCCGCTGCATGAGCAACATTTTTGCACAGCAGGTTGCCGAGTCCTACTCTTACCGTTTGGCCGAAAAGCATTTAGAGCGCGGCCGGGTAGTAGTTATCGGAGGCGGAACGGCCCGGCCTTACGTCACGCACGACACGGCTGGCGTAAGCTTTGCGCTGGAACTGGACTGCGAAGCAATGCTTAAGGCCACTAAAGTTGACGGTGTTTACGACAAAGACCCCAACAAATTCGGCGACGCTAAACTCATGCAAAAGCTAACTTACCAGGAAGCGCTTGGCAACGACGCCATTAAGGTAATGGACAAAGCTGCTCTTGGCCTAGCTATGGAGCAAAACGTGCCGGTGGTTGTGCTCGACCCAATGCAAGAGGACAACATTGTCCGGGCCGTCAAAGGCGAACCCATCGGGTCTTACATCTCTTAGAAATTCAGGGATTCACCGGCTGCAAAAAAGTAAAATCGGCGCCCGTTGCCTAGATGCCATGTATTCATCTGATAAATGTATGGCGGCGTAAGGGTGTTTTTACTTATTAACTGACCATTTTAGCTAATGAAAATCTGGCGGAGAGGATGGGATTCGAACCCACGGTACGGTTGCCCGCACACACGCTTTCCAAGCGTGCTCCTTCAACCACTCGGACACCTCTCCTTGAACGTTGCTATTATATCGTAAAATTCACCATAAAAACACCTTGCCTGGAAGATAAATTACAGCGTACACTAGTCGTTAAGTATGCCGATCATCGAATTACAGGATGTTAGTAAGTTGTATGGCTTTGGAGATGCCACTACTTTGGCGTTGGACGAGATTAACCTCAGTATTAACGAGGGTGAGTTTGTGGCCGTGATGGGCCCGAGCGGCTGCGGCAAGTCGACACTTATGAATATGATCGGCTTGCTTGATCGGCCAACTCACGGCACGTATGCATTGCAGGGCCGTCCGGTGGAGCGTTTGCGGCCAGGACAGAGATCTAAAATCCGGCGTGATACAGTTGGTTTTGTTTTTCAGTTTTTTAATCTGTTGCCGCGGTTGACCGTGCTAGAAAATGTTGCCCTTCCCCTGGCCTACAAAGGTATGAGCACTGGCAGACGCATTAAGCTGGCGACTAACATGCTTGAGCGCGTCGGCTTGCTCGGACGCGAGTATTATTACCCGCGTCATCTAAGCGGCGGCCAGGCGCAGTGCGCGGCAATTGCGCGTGCACTCGTTAATAATCCGCGAATTATTATTGCCGATGAGCCTACGGGCAACCTGGACAGCGCCGGTTCGCGCCTGGTCATGGAGCTGCTGAGCGAAATCCACAAAACCGGCACTACTATTTTGTTTGTCACGCACAACCCCGAGCTCACCCGCTATGCCACCCGCGTCGTCTACATGCACGATGGCGCTATTGCGCAAGATGAGCAAACCGCCATCGGCGACATCGCCAAGACCGCGCGCAAAGCTATCTATACCTTGCCTATCAAGACCGAAGAGGATGACTTGGCTGGCGTTTCCTCTCTTATGAAGGCCATTCCACATAACGATAAGGCGGGCGAGAAGAAAAAACGCTCCAAAAAAGCATCCAAAGACAAGGCCCGAAAGGCTAAAAAATGAGCGCAATTTTACGCGGTAATTTTAGAATGGCGTTAAGCGGCGTAAAGAGTTCTAAGTGGCGCAGCTTTTTGACCATGCTTGGTATAATCGCCGGAATCGTGGCCGTAGTGACGGTGGTGGGTATCGGCGAGGGTGTTAAACGGCAGATTACCGGGACGCTCAACCGTTTTGGGAACGATTTAATCATCATAAGGCCCGCGCAGTCGGAGAGCGCGGCTAATGGCTTGGGTCAGGCCGACGTCGTGTTTGGTATGTCTAGTGCGGTGAGTTTGAGCAATGGCGATGCCGATTTGGTGCGTAAGGCCGATGGTGTAGGCTCAAGCGCGCCGCTTGGTGTAGTACCTGGCGTGGTCGAAGTGAATGACAAACCTGTTAAGAACGCTAAAGTTTTGAGTGCCGGCGCCGACATGCCGCAGCTTTTGAACCAAGATTTACTGTACGGTGACTTTTGGTCGGACAAGGACGAGGGCGCTCATTTTGCCGTGATCGGTCAAAAAGCGGCCTACACGCTTTTTGATGAACCGGTGCCACTGGGCAGAACCTTTGCGTTCCGTGGGCAAAGTTTCCAGGTGCGCGGCGTATTCGAGCCGTTCGCCAAGATTCCCTTCTCTCCCACGGCCAATTTTGACAACATGGTTTTTATCCCGTATAAGGCCGCCGCACAGCTAACCAATAATTCTGCGGGTCCCTATGTTATTCTGGCCCGGCCGAGCGACGCCAACAAGCTGGGTGCTACCATCACCTCGATTCAGGAGAAATTAATAGGTGCCCGTGGTGGTGAGCGCGATTTTAGCGTGCTTGAGTCCCGCGAGAGCCTGGAGTCTGGCAGCGGAATTATTCGCCTGCTTTCTATGTGGATTCTGGCGGTCGCCGTTATTTCGCTCCTGATGGGCGGCGTAGGAATTATGAACATCATGCTTTTGGTTGTCGCCGAGAGAATGCACGAAATTGGCGTGCGCAAAGCGGTGGGGGCCAGTAGCCGTCAAATTTTGGGGCAGTTTGTTATGGAGGCGACGGTGCTGAGTGTCGTAGGTGGC
>DATDBJ010000006.1:0-3632 GCA_036524895.1 Saccharimonadales bacterium (SeqCode) | reverse complement strand
AAAATCGAAGGTTTTTTCTGCAAGACCAACAGCCGCAAGCAGCTTATACTCGTAACTCAGGATATCCGGGATGTGTTGCCGCAAGGGATCGTCGTGAACGACGAGGATGTACTGACCGACCCAAATGAACTCGTACGGCTTAATAGCATTATAGGTATCAATTTTGAGCTGGTCGGCAAGCAGGTGGAGACTGCCAGCAGACAAAAACTAGGCAAAGTAAATGATTACGCTACCGAAACTGAAAGCATGTACATTAAGAAAATATATATCACCCAGCCCATATACAAGAACTTCAGCGGCGGCAATTTGGGTGTAGACCGTACGCAGATAGTTGAAATCACGGATAAAAAGATCGTCGTAAACGACCTTGATGCCAGAATCCCGGCACACGCCGGTGCCGTTACGGCTTAGCTCTTAGGTTACCGTCGGGGGCGACGATGATGATCCTATAAATTCTGCAGGCTATAGCATGATCATACTGCTATTCGGAACAACGGCGCTATGACTTTATTCACGACTATCTAGTCTTCGCTGAGTGCGCTTTTTATGTCGTCGTAGCTGAAGCCCTGGCGGGCAAGATATTGCATCAGCTTTTGCTCGTCGGGATAACGGCGGCGTTTTTTCTCTATGAGTTCACGCAAAACCTGGCGCTCGTCGGTCACATCCTCGGCCAACACTTCGTCAATCACATCGTTGGGTACGTGCTTTTGCATAAGCTCGAGCCGTAAACGTCGCTTGCTGGTGCTTTTGAGTAAACGACGGTTAGCTATCCAACTTCGGGCAAAATCCAGGTCATTCAGTAGATTGAGATCGCACAGACGGTGGACTACCTCATCAGCTGCATCTTTATCCACTTCTTTGCGCTTAAGATACGCCCCGATCTCCCACTCACTGCGCGGGCGCATAGCCACGTAACGCAGCGCGTTGTAGTAGGCTTTATCAAACCCGGCCGCCTTCTTCAGGCGCTTCAGCTCCGTCGCGTCCAGCTCTTGCCCGCTGGCCAACCGGCTTTCTATGAGGCCAGATTCGCTCAAGCTAAAGGCATACTTGCCATCAACGTAGATGGAATAGCGGTCGGTTCGTTTGACCTGCTGCTTGATGCTCGTGATCTTCATACTCTTTTAGTATATACGGAAGGCATATCTCTAGGCCTATGGCAATTTGCTCCGGGTGGCTGTCTTTGAGTGATGCGATTTCCTGTTTCGTAAACCAGCGGGAAGCAGATACTTCATCATCGCCTTGCACGTCGGGCTCGCCGTCGTAGCGCAACCAGAATATTTTTATGAATCGCTTGGGGTGCGTTCCGTTGTTGTAAGGGGTTTCGGAGTAAAAGTGCGCCACCTCCTGCAAATCGCCGGCTTCGATGCCGGCTTCTTCTAGAAGTTCCAACCTGGCAGACTCTTCGTAGTCGGGAGATATATCCACATGGCCGCCAACTGTATCCCAACGGTTCGGGTCGAGCACCATGCCCGGCGCCCGCCGGTGCAGCAGCACGCGCCCCTGACTATCCTCTACCACCACATATACTATGCGATGAGCCAGCCCCTCTGCCCATGCCTTCGCAAGAGGCGACGCGCCAATGACAACATCGTCCGAATCCACAACCACAACAGGGGGATAGGCCATTTGCAAAATGTCCCTTAACTATACATTAAATTTAATTATTGCTAGTAGTATCCCTTAATTGCGGCCAAAAGTCTATTGCCAAATGCGTTTTTTATTGTGTTCTTCTTTTTCGCGAAAGGCCTGCTCCAGGTCAATATTGAGCATATTGCACAGACCTAAAAGAATAATGAATACGTCGGCAGCCTCGTGTGCGACTTCTTTTGTCTCGGTGTCAGCCGCAAACTTCATGCCTTCTGCTTTTCTGGCGGCTTTGGCAAACTCGCCCGTTTCCTCTAATAGCAGCATAAAACGCTGTGCAACCGTTTCGCCATCAAAACCCCTTTCCGTGACCATTGCCCGCACATAATCTTGGAGGTCGGCTAAAGTTGGATTGTCCTTGAGTTGCATTTCACTCATGCTATTCGGCTGCGACTTCGCGAACTTTTTTGGAAACCTCTTCCAAGACTTTGGGGTTTTCCTGGAGATAATTCTTAGCGGCTTCGCGGCCCTGGCCGATCTTTTCGCCGTTGTATGCAAACCAAGCACCGGATTTTTCTACGATGTTGTGCTGGGTAGCCAAATCTAAGACGTCGCCGCTTCTAGAAATTCCTTCGTTGTACATGATGTCAAACTCGGCTTCGCGGAACGGCGGAGCGATCTTGTTCTTTACTACCTTCACGCGTGTACGGTTGCCAATGACGCTCTCGCCCTGCTTAATCTGGCCGATGCGACGAATGTCCATACGAACCGAGGCGTAGAACTTGAGCGCGTTACCACCGGTAGTAGTCTCGGGGTTACCGAACATGACGCCGATCTTCATACGGATCTGGTTGATGAACACAACTGTGGCTTTGCTGCGATTAATAACACCGGTGAGCTTGCGCAGGGCTTGGCTCATCAGGCGAGCCTGCAAGCCGGGCAAGCTGTCGCCCATTTCACCCTCGATTTCGGCACGCGGCACCAGTGCGGCCACGGAGTCCACAACGATAATATCGACGGCGTTGGAGCGAACCAGCGTTTCGGTAATTTCAAGCGCCTGCTCTCCGTTATCCGGCTGGCTGAGCAGCAAGTTATCCACATCCACGCCAATACGCTTGGCGTAAGATGGATCAAGCGCGTGCTCAGCGTCGATAAACGCCGCAGTGCCACCCGCACGCTGGATCTCCGCGATAGCATGCAAGGTAAGCGTAGTCTTACCAGAACTCTCCGGTCCATAAATTTCGATGATGCGGCCTTTTGGAATACCGCCGCCCAAAGCGATGTCCAGGCCAAGGCTGCCGGTAGAGGTGGTCTCTACTTTTTCGGCGTAACCCTCGCCCAGCTTCATAATCGAACCCTTGCCAAATTGCTTTTCAATCTGCTCAAGTGCCATGCCCAAAGCTTTAGTTTTGCCTTCGCCTGCGCCTTTTGCAGCTACCATCTCGGCTTCTTGAGCAACTTTGCTATCTTTTGTCTTATCCTTAGCCATAGTACCCTCCAATAGTTCCGGTTTTAGTCTCTAACCTATTCGTGCATATTATACCAAGTTGGACAAAGAGGCAAAGGTTAGCTATTCCACACATCCATTGATAGACTACACATCGCTTATGTTTTTCGTATATACTAAAGGCAAATGGGCGCCAAAGATTCTTTAATGGGCAGGCTGCTTGGCAATGCCGACAAGTTTACCGACAAGCAGGTCGCGGAAACGCTGGCCATGCTTGTTGAGAATGGCGTAAAACGCGGAGCGAGCGATATTCATATCGAGCCGCACGAGCGCTTTGTGCTTGTACGTTACCGCATAGACGGAGCATTGCTTGGTGTATACAAGCTGCCGCGTCCGGCACTGGGCACGATAATCACCCAGGCAAAGGCTTTAGCCGGCTTAAGCGCGCTGGAGACGCACTTGCCGCAAGAGGGTGAGTACGCCGTAAGCGTTAGCGGTCGGCAAATAGAGATCAGGTTGTCTACGATGCCCGTATACGGGGGCGAAAAGGCCGTCATGCACCTTACAGAAGAGCGTGGCGATCCTATCGACCTTACGGCCT
>DATDBJ010000005.1:0-4262 GCA_036524895.1 Saccharimonadales bacterium (SeqCode) | reverse complement strand
GTTGTAGTTGCCCTCCTGAAACCGCACTCTGAAGTGCCGCTGCAGCATAGCAGCGAGTGCAAATTTGGTGCTGGTTTTGCCGTAGCTCCCGGCGACCGCCACAACCTTAGGCTGCCAGCGCGCATAGAGGCGGCGCAATTGCCAGCCCAGAACGGCCAGTACTATTTTCTTGCCTAGGTTCTTCACAACTTAAGTGTACAATACTCGGCTATACGCCACCTAGAAACTTGCACGCAACCTATTGCAGGCTGTTGATTCGCTTTTGCAGTTCGGCACCGGTTATAGTCTGTTCTGGCAACTCGACCCGCACAGGAATGTCGTGTGCAGAAAACGTCTGCTTGCTGGCACTGCCAGGGGCCGATAGGCTGGCTACCTGGTGCGCACGAGCATCCACACTAATCAGCAGGTTAAGAGGCTTCTGCCCTTTGTACTCCTCCGGGTCAAGCTGTTCCAGGCCTTGGAGCCCAACCACTTTGGCGAACTGCTTTAATAACTTCGCATAAGCGAATGGCTGGACGCTCGCTTCGTAGGTGTACACTAAACGGCCATCGATCCGCTCTTTTTTAGTCTTACTAAAGTCTATTCTGTACACAAAATCGTCGCGCACTTGCTGCACCAAACCGGCACGCGCCTCACTCGGCACCCCGGCAATAAGGACTCCTGTGACGCCAAGTGCCGCTTGTGAAAAGAATTGGCCGGAACCTTCCGTACCCTTAGCCCACACGCCAACAGCTTTAGAAAAGTCGATTAAACTGCCGTCGGCCTTTTTTTGATTAGTGTTAATGCTTTTGTAGCGGACGTAGTCAGCCGTTGGCGTGCCAATCGTCTCATTTACGATGGTCGTTCCTTGTTGCGACATTGTCGTAAGAGAATGGCTGCGGTTCGTGCCGCCCAAAGAATACTGAACCATCTCTCGACTCTCTGTCCCGTCGCTGTTTTGCTCGGCTTGCACGGTTACGCCGCTTGTCGCAAGGCTGCGCTCAATTGTCTTCCAGAAAACACGTTCCGGGCTCATACTCACCTTAAAGCACCATAACAACGCTCCAGCGGCCAAGAGCAAAATGCCGCCAGCATACAGCCAAACGATGGGATTATTTTTGGAAAATCTTAAAGGCATGCTGGTATTGTACACTACTCAGCCGGGCTACAGTACAACAGGCGCGCCGTAAGAAATTTTATAGAGCCTACGCCCTCCTGAACGATATGGTAATAGAGCCACTATAACTAAGGAGGTGATATGGCAGAAAAGGCTACTTCTGGCCGCGGCTTTCGCGGCATGGACCCGAAGAAGCAACGTGAAATAGCCGCGAAAGGCGGCCGCGCCAGTAAAGGTGGACGAAAGTCTAGCAAAAGTGGCACGTCGATCTAGCGGCGAGTAAGCTGCAACGACATCTGTTGTAGCGCCCCTTCCCCCAGGGTTGCTACACACGCGAAAACCGGAGCCTAAAAAGCCCCGGTTTTTACATGCCAATAATGGTGGAGCATAGGAGATTCAAACTCCTCACCTCGTGCGTGCGATGCATGCGCTCACCAACCAAATGAGCTAATGCCCCAGGGTGTCGGATTAGGCCTCCGACAACACCTCTCTACTAATAACCGCTTTCGCAGGATTCGATATGGTCGTCGAGGATGACAGCCTCAAACCTCTTTCGCCACTCACCTCAAGACTAATCGGTGCCACCGCCCTTGGGCCGGCGCCAGGCCTCTGGAATCCAAGCGAGTAAGCTAACCATCAAACTCCCGCCCTTCACCTAGGCAATACGAACACCGTCAACCAAACTAAAAAGACGTCGATCGACGTCTTTTTAGTTTGGTGGAGCTATGGGGACTCGAACCCCAGACCTCTTGCATGCCATGCAAGCGCTCTAGCCAACTGAGCTACAGCCCCGAACCCAGCGAACAGGTTAGATTTTAACAGATATAGACCAAAAATGAAAGATCAGAAAATACGCTTGCGGCGCGCGATAACAATGACCAAAATATTTATAAGAAGCGTAAAGGCCATTATGCCGGCGAACGCCCACGCCTCATGCTGGAAGGGTAGCCCAATGTTCATGCCATACATGCCGTAAAACATGCTCGGCAGCATGATCAGCACGGTCAGAATTGTCAAAATTTTTATCGTGCGATTTAAATTGTTACTACTGATACTAGTGTATGCTTCGCGGATGTGAATGATCGACTGCATGTTGCTGTTACAGGCCTCAATCGACTGCTCGTTATTAAGCAGTAGGTCTTCTACAATGTCCTGATCTTCGGCAAACAGCGGCACATACCGGCCGAGCAACAGGCGGCGCAGCGTGGCGTTAGTGGGCATCAGGCTGCTCAGGAATTCGTTCAGCTCGTCCTCTATCAAGACAAAATCGATAAAGTCCTGGTTGGAAATTTCGTGACCGCGAAGGCGCGAGCGTATCAATTTGATTTGCTTGCTGGTTTTAGAGATGTAGGTGTCGTAACGATCGACTATTTGCTGCAAGATGAGCAAAATCAGCTTGGCTCTTTGGGTGGTGGCAAAATTAATTTTGCCGCTTAAAAACGCGTCCAGGGCCGGCAAGCGTACTTGCGATACGGTAATGACCATTTCGCCGCTAAAGACGAACAAGAGCGGTGCAGTATCGATATCGCCGTCCATATCTCTATAGGCAAAACGCACATAAATATAGCTCTGCTCGCCCTCTTTTTCCAGGCGCGGCATTTCGTCTTCGTCGAGTGCATCCTGCAAGTGGCCTTCGGTCAGATCGAACTTTTTGACCAACTCCTTAACTTCGTCTTCGCTCGGGGACTCGGCATACACCCAACACCCGGGCTTATAGCTGTCTAGCTCTTGGACGCGTTCGCTGCGTAGGCTTTTATAAAAGTATTTAATCATGCTTATGCATACCTTCTCCGGACATTATACACGCTCCAAATACCGCTTAAGCTTCTCGACCGCTCGGGCGCGGGCGTTAAAGGGGCGGACCTCCGTCTCGGTCATTTCGCCATACGTTTTGTCGCTGCCGTCCGGCTGAAAGCTTGGATCCCAGCCCCAGCCCTTGTCACCCCTAGGTGCCGCAGGCACTAGACCCTGCACGTGGCCGTCGAAGAAATATACCTCCTCGCCGCCATCACACATCGCGTAGCATACAGATGCCACCGCCTTGCGATGTGGCAGGCCATCGGCGAGCCTGCACAGGCCCTCATTGCCGATTTCCTCTAGAAACCATTTTACGAATGTGCCAGGCAACCTGCCCATGCCCGTAAAAGTTAGCGCCACGTCCTCAACCAACACCGGCTGCCCCACTATGCCGTATGCCTGCCGCGCCTTATGGGCAACTACCGTACGTAGGTCCAAAGACTGTAGCTCATCTAAATCGAGTTTATGGTGCTTGATGGGGCGTCCTAACCACGTAGCCAAGGCGTCGGCCTTATGCTGGTTGCCGGTTATAAATACCAGGTCCACCGCTACTCCACTTCCGCGATATGAGGACCGGCGCCATCGCCGGTTGGCCGAGCAAATTTGTGGCCGCGAATTTTGTTGTTGATTTGCTGAAGCTCGGCAATGTCGATGTCAAGCGGTGTCTCCTGGCGAAGCTTGGCTTCTGTGCCCTCAAACCAAATCGACGTCCATTTAGAGTCGCCGTTACTCTCCTCGGACCATTTAATGTCCGGTTCTTCTGCCAGCACGGCCTTGGTGTTAGTTTCTTCAGTGTCCAAAAAGTCGATGTGGTCGAGACCCGTAGCATCTGTTGAGTTTGGCCTGCGCTGCATAAGTTTAATAATCTCAAGTCCACCGCTTAGCGTATCGGTTTTTAGATGCATGACTGCGTACCAGCGCTCATTGAGCCATGTTACAACGACATAATCACAGGCAGTGCGCCATAGGCCGAACATCTGATCAAATGCCGCCTGATCGGCCGCCTTCCAAGCCGCGGCCGTCGGCTTGAGGCGCTCAAAAAAATCCTTATTTTTGCGCTGAGCTACAAGGACGTTCCACTTGCTTTGATATTCGTCGATTGCGCGGTTAAGTTCGTCAAACATTACACTTCTCCGATTAGTTTTAGCAGCTCGTCTTCACTTATTTGCTTGGTGCCAAGTTTTTCGGCTTTTTGCAGTTTGCTGGCGCCGACGTTTTGGCCGACTACCAGGTACGAGGTGTCCTTGCCTATGCTTGTTTGAAATGTGCCGCCCAGGGAGCGGATTTTTTCGGCGGCTTCGTCACGGCCCATGTGCTGCAGCGTACCGGTGATGGCAAAACTTTTGCCATGCAAAGGTCCTTGCGCGTG
>DATDBJ010000004.1:0-11112 GCA_036524895.1 Saccharimonadales bacterium (SeqCode) | reverse complement strand
AGCACATACTCACCGCCACGCCCCAAGGCACCCGCGCCGCCTACAGAAGCGGGACCATTAGCGACCCGCAGCGGCTAAAAGAAGTTACGGCAATTACCTGGGCGACCATCACCACCATGCAAGAATTCCAACGCCTCAGGCCGTACCAAACTAAAATTGAATAATCTATTGCCGCGCCCTCCATAAAGAAGTAGGCTGTTTGTATGAATCGACCTACTTTATTTATGATGTTCGGATACCCTGGTGCAGGCAAAACGACAACCGCCAAAATCATCCAAAAACTCACCAACGCCGAGTATCTCTCTTCCGACGACCTGAGACTAAAGCTATTCCCAAATCCAACATACAGCCAGGAAGAACACAACGCCGTGTACGCCGCCCTCAATAAACAGGCGGAAGAACTGCTGCGGCAAGGCAAAAGCGTTATTTATGACGCCAACCTCAACCGCTATGAGCACAGGCTGGAAAAATATGAGCTATGCGAGCGCGCCGGCGCACGGGCAGCGCTCTTTTGGGTGCAAGCGCCGCGCGAGCTGGCCCGCGAGCGTGCGGTGCTGCGCGGACATCACCACCTCGTGCCGAAGGACGAGACTTTCGAGAGCATGTTCGACCGCGTAACCAGCGTCATCGAGGAGCCACAAGAGGATGAGCCGCTTTATACGCTGGATGGCGCTAACCTGAACGAAAGCGCTGTTGCCGAAATAATCGGGAGATTATGAACCGGCGCCAAAAACGCCTGATCGGTTCTGCTGTGGCGCTCGTCGTCCTCATCCTATCGCTAGCGGGCCAGCAACTGGGCTGGTTCGAAAAGCCAATCGGCGACATTGGGGAGCAAAATCCCGGCCTCTACACCGCAACCCGCTTCTCGGACGGCGACACCATCACCGTAGACATGAACGGGCAAAGCGAAACCGTGCGCATGATCGGCGTGGACACGCCCGAAACTCACCGGCCCGACACACCCGTGCAATGCTATGGCCCGGCCGCCAGCGCCTACACCAAAAACCTCATCGGCACACAAAAAGTGCGGCTGGAGGCCGACCCGACCAACCAAAACCGCGACCGCTACAACCGGCTGCTCCGCTACGTATATCTGCCGGACGGCCGTCTTGTCCAGGCAGAGCTCATCCAAAACGGCTATGGCTTTGCCTACACCAGCTTTCCGTTTACTAAAAAAACCGATTTCATCAAACTGGAAGAGCAGGCCAAAGCCAACAACAAAGGCCTGTGGGGCAACTGCACCGTTACCGAAGAAAACGGCCGCAAGCAAACCAACCCGGTGCCTTAGAGATTGTCTGAGAGAGGACTGACCCGCTGGCGATAGCTAGGCCTTAGTAACTGGCCCAAAGAGAACTTATGCGTTTGCGGATTATATGCGCGGTAAAGCAAACGAAGCGGCAAATAGAACGCCAGCGCGATCCAAACGACAGGGTACATGTACCGCCTGCTTGCCAGCCCGTGGACGGCGTATGTCCGGGGATTAGCGAGCACGTAGGTATAAAAAGATCGCATGTCCGTGTCGATGCGCCGGACAGAAACATCAGCTCTCAAATTCTCGTTAAACACCACACGGCAATCCGTTCCGGCCAGGTGGGCAGCTAGGTCAATATCTTCGTGCAAATGGCGGTGCTCGCACACTTCGCCGCGAACTTTTTGCCACAAGCTACGGCGGATAGCCATGTTGCCGCCGTACAAAAACAGCTCGCCTTCGCGCGCCAAATTGCGCGCCAGATAGCGACGAAACATAAGATCTACACGCTCAAAAATCCGCCGGAACGGTGGGTCGTGAAAACCAAGCGCGCCCGAAACTGCATCTACCGCCCCATCGTCGAAAATATTCTGAATCGTCTCGACCCAATCACGCGAAACCAGACTGTCTACATCTATGCGCCCGATAATCTCGCCGTGCGCCGCATTAAAGCCAGTATTGCGAGCGTATACCAAACCCTGGCGTTTCTCGGGCACTACCGTCACAAACGGGTAAGAGCGCGCAATTGCAGCCGTCGCGTCGGTGGAATTATTGTCCACCACAATCACCTCCAGCGGCTTAACCGTCTGGCGGGCAATCGCTTCTAAACAGAGGGCCAGGTGGCCCTCCTCGTTGTACGCTGGTATGACAATGCTTACGCTAGGCTTCTGCATCATATATAGTGTATCGTATGCGATCCGAACATGCACATCGCGAGTACCGGCCAACCACTCGCGTTAAGCACTTTTTTTTATGGCCATTTAAGGCGTTACGGCGCTACTACCAGCGCGGCCTGTGGCAGCGTCTTGTAGTTTTTATAACGGCCGCCCTGGTTCTCTGGATCGGCTCGATGTACGGCATCGCGCAGTGGTACATCAGCTCCAACAAGCACAAGCCGCTAGAGTTGGGCGCGTCGTTTATCCCAGCCTACGCCGAAGGCCTGGGGCTCAACGCCAAAGAGACAATGGACGCCATGCTGAACGATCTGGATATCCGCCACCTACGTCTAGTTAGCTATTGGAGTCAGCTGGAGCCGGAGCAGGGCAAGTACGATTTTAGTCTGCTCGATTGGCAATTCGAGAAAGCCGAGGCCGCAGGAGCAAAAGTTACCCTTTCCCTGGGCCTGCGCCAACCGCGCTGGCCGGAGTGCCACATACCTGCCTGGGCCAGGCAACTGCCCAGCGGCAACACCGAAGGAACCTGGCAAAAACAGTTGGAGCAGTTTATGACAGAGACGATAAACCGCTACAAAGGCTCGCCAGCCCTCGACAGTTACCAGTTGGAGAATGAGTACTTCTTACGAGGCTTCGGTGAATGCGAGCAGCTCGTCGGCGAGCAAGCCGCCTTCGACCGTAACCGCCTGATTAGCGAATATAATCTTATAAAGCAGCTCGATCCATATCATAAGCTCATCATTTCACGCAGCAACAACGCCCTCGGCACACCCATCGGCAAGCCAACGCCCGACGAGTTTGGCATCTCCATCTACAAACGCGTCTGGGACGCCAACCTCACCAAGCGCTATCTGGAATACCCGTTCCCGGCCTGGTTTTACGGCTTTGTGGCCGGCAGCCAAAAAATCCTCACCGGCAAAGACATGATCATCCACGAACTTCAAGCCGAAGCCTGGCCGCCCGGCGGCAACATTCCCAACTCCACCCTGGAAGAGCAGAACAAATCCTTCAACGCAGAGCGCTTTAAACACCGCGTAGAGTTCGGCAAAGCCACCGGCATGCGCGAAATCTACCTCTGGGGCGCCGAATATTGGTACTACCGCAAAGTAAAGCTCAACGACCCCTCGCTCTGGAACGTCGCAAAAGACAACTTTGCACAATATGACAATAATTGATCCGGCGTCTCACACAAATACGACGACCCTACCGTCTGGCGGCCGCCCAAAACCCCCTTACGAGGCAACAACAGATGTAAGTACGCCAATTGCCGCCGAGCCGTATTGACTCCACCCTTCCAACTGTGGTATAAATCACAAGTCAAAATTTCCATAAAACATTACCTTATTTCTTAGGTGGGAGGAACAACATACATGGAAACCGCTTTAACAACACGTACCGAACGCCCTGGCCCGGCTTTGTCGCCTCGGGACGAGCTAGCTGCCGTTCTAGAGACCCTAGTCAACGAGCAGTATGAAATCGCCGATTGGCTCGATACACCCCCTCTAGACACCCGCAACAGAATCGAACCCACCATGGCAAAATTAAGCGAACCAGAGGAGCCTAGGCCTGCTGAGAACTTCGGATTACCCGAATGGGCCGCTCGACTCCTGACGAAGAAGCAAAGGGCTTACCTAGAATTAAATGGAAATGTTGTTAGCCCCTGGTCCGTATTTACGTGGTGGCAACTTAGAAAAATGGAGAGAAACGCGATAAAACAAGGCCGCCGGGATGAGCGGGCTAAGGCCCGAGCAACGAAAACATGCTCCGACTGCGGCGCCAAGCCTGGGCTACCTCGCTCTCAATAACCTGAGGGTATACTAAAACTACTGCGCGATGGCATTTCATAAGTACTAACATTAGCTACGGCTACACTTTTGTCAAACACGCCCTGCAACTAACCCTCTCCGATCTATATCTTAAATCCAGGGGTTTGCGTTACAATAGGTGCAATGAAAAAGAAGCAGGCTACCACCAAGCGCATCGAGAACCGGCGCGCCCGGCACGATTATGAGCTGGGCGACAGCTTGGTGGTGGGCGTGGCGCTTACAGGGGCCGAAACCAAAAATCTGCGCATGGGGCACGGCCAATTGCGCGGCTCGTATGTCAACATCAAAGACAACGAGCTGTGGCTGATTAACGCCACCATTAGCGGCACGAACGCTATGCCGATAAGCGAGCAGGACCAAACCCGCAACCGCCGCCTGCTGGCCAAGCGGCGAGAGATCGACGCGCTCACCGAAGCAAAACAACAGGGCAAAACCATCGTGCCGCTGGAAATGCTCACCCATGGCCGCTTTATCAAACTCCGCATCGCCATCGGCCGCGGCAAAAAGCAATACGACAAGCGCGAAACGCTCAAAAAACGCGACGAGCAAAGGCGCATAGATGCCGCCGTGCGAGATTCACTCCATCGAAGACACGCATGAACACAACAGCTCACGATCCCGCCCACAACAACCAACAATACCGTACATATAGTTACGGCGACCGAGGGAGTTAGGGCGCGGATCGTGAGCTGGGCACTCACTCTGGACGGACGGCGCAGCTACGCTCGCGCTAACGGTTACCATACATTCGTGATGCCAGCTGTTAGGTTCTTGACAGAAGCTGTCAAACCAATTGATTATTCTATGCTAATGCCTGAATGAGGAGAAAATGAGGATCGCACTTTTATCGCCCTTTGAGGAACCCGTACCCCCAAAGATGTACGGTGGCACCGAGCGCATCGTTTACACCTTGGCCGAAGAATGGGTCGCCATGGGCCATGATGTCACCCTGTACGCCAGCGGCGATTCGCAAACAGCGGCCAAACTTATACCGTGCACGCCCCGCGCTGTCCGCGTCCTACCAGAAGCCCGCAACCCCTTAACTCGCCAAGCCCTAAACTTACATGCCCTAGCCACCGCACTGCAAGACATCCGAGATACCAGATACGATATAATTCACAATCACTTCGGCTGGCAGACTCTGCTGTTTAACGCCTTCCTAAACTGGCCCATGGTTACCACGCTGCACGGCACGCTCGACAAAGCACTCATGCCCACCGAGCATAAAATGCACAACTACTTCCGCGAGGCGCCTTTCGTCAGCATCAGCAACTCGCAGCGTCGCCACAGCCCCAAGCTCAATTATGTCGAAACCGTTTACCACGGCATTTACCCCGACGAGTTTGAATACAACGACAAGCCCGACGATTATCTGGCGTTCCTGGGCCGCATCCATCCTCAAAAAGGCCCTGTGCACGCCATACGCCTGGCCAAAAAGACCGGGCAAAAACTCATCATCGCCGCCAAGGTAGACCCGGCCGAATTTCACTACTTCGGCAAAAGGATCAAACCGCTCATCGACGGCAAGCAGATCGTCTACATCGGCGAGGTAGGGCACGAGGAGAAGGTAAAACTGCTCAAAAACGCCAAGGCGCTACTCTCACCTTTGCAGTGGGATGAGCCGTTCGGCATCGTCAATGTCGAATCTATGGCGTGCGGCACACCGGTAATCACTGCGCGCCGCGGCTCCATGCCGGAGATCATCGTAGAGGGGAAAACCGGCTTTTTGTGCCGTAACTCTAAAGAAATGGAGGCCGCAATTGGTAACATCGGGCAGTTGGACCGGCGGGCCTGCCGCGAGCATGTCGAGAACAACTTTACGGCCCGCAAGATGGCAGAAAATTATATAAAGGCTTTCACAAAAGTGATCAAGGAGCGTAAACTAAAAGGTAATACTGTGTAAGCCAAACGGGCAACCAAGTCATGGGGGAAAGACGATGGAAGCCGAGAGGTGGCTCGCCAAACCGGCGAGCGAACGCCAACAATTATTAGCCAACTCCCCCCTCCGCGACCCGCAATTCTTAGAGATTGTGCGGGCGCCGGATGGATGGGGCGTGTTTGCCAGTGCCGGGCCGAACTTCCGGCATGCTATATTTGGACGCGACTCGATAGAGACCGCGGCCGATCTATGTCCGTACGACCAGCAACTAGTGCGCGACGTTATCTTAACGCTGGCGCGCCTGCAGGGCGTTACCTACAATCCGCAGAGCGAAGAAGAGCCCGGCAAGATTCATCATGAGTATCGCGCTCATTATTTTGCCGGTACTGCCGCGTCGGAATCATCCATTGAGATAATGCACCGTCTGCAAAACATGTGGGGTAACGCCGGCGACGACACCATGCTGTATTACGGCGCTTACGACGCAACGCCGTTGTACATGCGTTTGGTCGAGAACTACACCAAAAGGTACGGCGACGAGATTCTCAACGAAAGCTACACAGATCGCAGCGGTACCGAGCGCGCCATCCGCCACAGCGTAGTGCTGGCCGCCGACTGGCTGACGAACAAATTGCGGGCGCGCGAAGACCACCTTTTCGCGTACCGCCGCCACAATCCTCAGGGGCTGGAAAACCAGGTCTGGAAAGACTCGCGCACTTCATATCTCTTCTCCGACGGTTCCATGCCCAACTTGGACGCCGGAATCGCCTCTGTAGAACTGCAGGGATACGCCTACGACGCGCTGCTGTACGCCGCAACACTTTCTGCCGAGAGGGCAGAGGAGTTTAAGATTCTGGCGGGCGATGTGCAGCGCTCCACCATTGAGCGCCTGTGGATGCCGGACGTCCGCTTCTTCGCCCAGGGGCTTGCTTTTGACTCAAACGGACAAGAGCGGCTCATCGACACGCTCACGTCTAACGCCGGGCTGCTCCTCGACAGCCGCCTCTTGGCCGACCTGCAGGAAGACACTGCCCGGCAGTACATTGAGGGCATCGTGGCAACAATAGTGGGGCCGGAGTTCCGCACCGAGGCCGGTTTGCGCTGCCGCGCCACGCGCCACGCCGGAATTCCGGGGTTTGCCGACTACCACGGCACATACGCCGTGTGGCCAAAAGAAACATTCGACATAGCCCAGGGGCTAGAGCGTTTTGGTTACCTGCGTGAGGCCGAGGAGCTATATGGCGACATCGTTCGCGCCGTGCAAAAAGCTGGCGAATTTTACGAATTCTTCTATGCCGACCCACAGGGCACCGTCTGGTACGACGGCCTAGCCGCCATGGTTCATTTTGGCGCCCTAAACATCAACGAGCCGCTGCCCATACCCGAGCCCGGCCAAGCCTGGACCATCGCCGCGTCTATCGCCAGCTCGTACAAACTCACCGGCAAAGCCGTGCCCGCCCCAGAGCAGGCAACTCAATCAGCAGAACAGCAGACCCCTGTTGTCTAAGTGTGCAACTTCGGTTATAATCAGCCTATTCGCATTTGAGCCCTCAAGGGCTTCATTTTATGCGACGCACTTTATAACCAAATTGCTCCCTTCGTGGAGCGATATTCCGGGGTAGCTCAGCGGTAGAGCGGGTGGCTGTACGACACTAATATATGATATATTCTCCATGAATATGTCAGATCGTCGAATATATGCCGACCGCGCCGAGTATTTGAAGCAAGCCGTAGCAAAACGCCGCAAGGCTTTGCGCGAACGGCTCATTGAATACAAAGGCGGAGCATGTATACTCTGCGGATATGGCAAATGCATTAATGCACTCGACCTTCATCATCTTGACGCATCTCAAAAAGAATTTGGAATTTCGTCAGGAGGCTTAACCCGATCTTGGGAAAAGATAAAAGATGAGGCCGATAAGTGTATTCTTGTATGCGCCAATTGCCACAGAGAAATTCATGCCGGCATTGTGCAGCCTACTTAGGCAACTAGGTAAGGAAACATAGGGTGAATTGCGGGAAGTCTAAGTCGAAAGATATGATAATCCGCAGCCAAGCCAGAATTAGGTTGAAAGATTCTGGAAGGTTCAGAGACTAGAGAGTGAGCCTAACAATAATCTCTCACAAGTGCCCTACATCCCTTTG
This sequence comes from Saccharimonadales bacterium (SeqCode), assembly GCA_036524895.1. Lineage (GTDB taxonomy): Bacteria > Patescibacteriota > Saccharimonadia > Saccharimonadales > UBA4665 > PMNU01. The sequence goes on along the minus strand of DATDBJ010000004.1, from coordinate 3,120 downwards.
GGATGATGAGATAGTCCACGCCACTGTGAAAACAGTGAATAAGTGTAACCACTAGGTCGCTGGTTCGAATCCAGTCCCCGGAGCCAAGGTTAGAACCAAACTAACAGAGGTGAATAGCCTCTGTTTTTCGTTTTGGGTGGGTAACGGACGATTTTCGAACCGTTTTTGTTATCATGGTTAAGAATGAAAGCAATTATCTTCGATTGTTATGGGGTGCTCCTGGGCACTGGTATTTGGAATGTATACAGACAGCTCGGCGGTGATCCAATTAAAGATGCAGACTTTATAGATGACTGGATAAGTAAGGCTCATATGCCTGGCTCTGACCCCGCTGCCATGAAACAAATTATGGCAGATAGACTGGGTGTAGATACAGAGACCTATAAAGAAGCGTCTCGGAAAGATCAAGTCCTAAACCGACAGTTATTTGATTTTATTAGCACGAATTTAAAGTCTTCATATAAGCTGGCTATGGTCAGTAATGCTAACAGCGAGTCACTTCGGCGTAAAATCCCTGAAGATAAATTAAGTCTTTTTGATGTCGTATTAATTTCTGAAGAGGTTGGCCTGCTTAAGCCGGATCCGCGCTTATTCAAGCTTGCACTTGAGCAACTAGGGTCTTTACCAGAAGAAACTTTATTTGTCGACGATCACCAAGAATATCTTGATGGCGCAAAATTAGTAGGTATCCAGTCGCTTCTGTATACGAGCTTTGAAGATTTCAAACAAAAGGTACTAAATCTTATTTAGGCATAAAGTTGCGAAGTGCATTCACCAGCGGGGCCAAATACATCGCCAAAAAAAGACGCCTCTGGGTCAGATTCAGTCCCGTATGCGTCTTTTACGTTTATAATTATAGAGTAAGCGCTACTTTATTGTCAAGACCTTCTTCGACTTAGTAATGACTATCACGCATTTTAGCTTCCTTGACGTGGTCATGTACTGGTTGATGTATCCGACGGCTCGTGTTTGGTGTAATTTGGAACGCCGCAGATCAATCACTACACTCGTAGACTGATTGCCGGCTTCACGCATATTCTTTCTAATGTTGTTCGCACTGCCCCCAATAGGACTCTTGAGTTCCCACTCCACACCTTGAATAGAAACATCGGGTGTATCACGGCTGCCAGTTTCAAGAAAATACACATCGCTCTTAAAATGATTCGCTAGGATTTCAGCAGCCGTTTCCTCGTGGATTTTAGGCCTAGGCTTCATGCCGACAGGGATGACTATGTTGTATTTCGATTGCTTTGCCATAATCCATACCACTATAGCACGGCTACCCCTGTTGGGTCATGCCTGATTATGGTTATAACTTCCTCTATCGTGGTGAGCCAAACTCATTTTTGCAATATAACCTCTGTTTTGGAGGTTATATTTTTATGAGGGCGTTTAGGTCGATCAAACTATGGGAAGACAACCCCTGCATAATTCATAACTTTATAGTGCTCTCTTATGCTTATAAAGTCAGAACATTGCGTGAATCCATCCTAACCAAAACTTTACGTGAAAATATATACGTTTTTACCATATTTCACGAATAGTCTGTGTTATAATGTACTTATGATTAATCAGATTACCAAAAATCGAATAGCCACCTTATCTGAACAATACAAAAAACTCGTCAAGAGCAAACCCGAGGCAGTGCGTGAGATTGCTATCGCCGAAATACCGGAGATGGTCTATAACAGCAATGCCATAGAGAATTCTACTTTGACCCTGAAGGACACCGAGGATATCCTGCTCAGAGATTCGATAAAGAAAGACCACGACGTTCGTGAGATATACGAAGCTAAAAATTTAGCCAAAATTACTGAGACTTTGCTCGATAATCCGGACAGCCCAGCTACCGTTAAGCTAATTTTAGACTTTCATAAAATTCTTCTTACCGGCATAAAAGATGACTGGGCTGGCAGATTCCGTAGCGGCAAGGAGTGGGTGCGTGTAGGTGCCCACGTTGGTGCGAATCCTGACTTCGTGGAGCGATTAGTCGACGAACTCATGACAGACTACGACAAACAAGATGGTCGCTATTTTCTCGATAAAATCGCATGGTTTCATGCTGAGTTTGAAACCATTCACCCGTTTAACGATGGCAACGGGCGACTGGGCCGTGTGCTAATAAATCAGCAATTGATGGCGCTGGGATTTCCGCCTGTAATTATCCAAAACAAGAGCAAGCACACTAGCTACTATCCGGCTTTTGATTCGTATCGAGTTACCGGTAGATTTGATGACTTCACTGAAATTCTTGCGAGCCTACTGATCGAATCACTATATAAACGTATCACCTTGCTATCGGCCCCAAAGATTATACCCGTCTCTGCTTGGGCGAAGATGAATGGTGTAGCAGGGAATGTGGCCATAAACAAAGCGGTTCGCGGCACTATCCCAGCATTTCGGATGCGCGAGAAGTGGATGATTGCTGCAGACTTCAAAGAAGACTAAGGACTCGACAATAAACAGAGTAAGCCACAGCCCATGAGTTATTTATTCGATTAATAGCTCGCGTATTTTTTCTGCATCACATTCAACATCCTGGCCGGTTATATTCTGGAACCAAATGCCGAGCCAAACTAAAAAGCACAGGCTTTAGCCTGTGCTTTTTAGTTTCTGTTCCGAGATTGGATTGGGTTCAGCGACAGTGCCTGCGAAGCAGGGGCGTAGTCGCTGGTCCGGCGGAGCAAAGTTGCCCGCAGGTGCTTGCACCGAGGACAACATTGCAGAGAAGTGAAACGCAGTGGAGCGCCACAAAGCCCCGGGAGCTGTCACATAGATTGCTCAAAAAGAAAAGACGCCTCTGGGTCAATTCAGTCCCGTATGCGTCTTTTACGACTGTAGTTATAGCTGCCAGCCACTCTATTGTCGATATTTACAAATATAGGTGACAAAAAGAAAAGACACGGTTGATACAGTACAGTAACGCGCGTGCCTTATCTGCGTTAGATAATACCAAAAACACCTACAATATGTCAATAATCTTCTGGGTTTTGGTTATGACTTTAAGGTGTTTTATTTTGTGCGAACCAGCCGATAGATAGTAGTTTATACGAGCTATCGCCTTAGCTTGATGTAGTTTGGCGCGGCGTAAATCGAGTACGACATTACGTGATTGCTTGT
>DATDBJ010000003.1:0-6085 GCA_036524895.1 Saccharimonadales bacterium (SeqCode) | reverse complement strand
ACCTTGTAGGGCGACTTCGGAAGGAGAAATAGTTAGCTTGCAAGTTTGCAAAAAGGGGATATACTAAATGCTTATGAATACTGTCGAGCAAATACTCGTAATAATCCTTGCATCGGCCCTTGCCGTGTTTTTGGTGCTTGCGATTGTTATCGCTTCGCAGATCATTCGACTCATGAAGACTCTGCAAAACGTAGCCGATAAAGCGCAGGAGTTCGTGGATTCTGCCGAAAAGACTGCCGAGCTCGTTAAAAGCGCAGTCGGCCAGCTTAGCGTTGTCCATTTTTTCCAAAATATACTTGAGATGATACAAAAACGCACCAAAAAAGACGATAACAAGGGAGAGTAATAAACATGGACAATCGAACTAAAAAGTTCGCCATCGGTGCTGTAATTGCGGCTGCCGTAGGCTATGTGGCGGGTATTTTAACGGCTCCAAAGAGCGGCAAGGAAACCCGCAAGGATCTGCAGGACGCAGCGGCCCGTACCTATAGCGCTGCCGAAAAAGAGCTTAAAACGCTACACACCGAACTCTCCAGGTTGATGGACGAAGCCGGTAAAAGAGCCAGTGATCTAAAAGGCTCTGCCCAGAAAAACCTCGATAAGGCAGTTGCAGGTGCTAAAGTTGCCAAAGAAAAAGCCCGCGAGCTTTTAAGTGCGGTCCACGAAGGTGATGCTGAAGACAAAGATCTTGACAATGCAGTAAAAGAAGCCAGAAAAGCCGTCGAGCACCTGAAGAGCTACCTCAAGAAATAAACCTTACGCAGCCTAGCCCGACGAAGAGCGGGGATTCCTGCAGCGGCAGTTCTCTTTTGTGTTTGAAGTGTACGGCAACCAATGAGCATAGGGACAATAAGGTTTTTTATATAACGAAAACCCCGAGACCAGTACTCTGTTAATTGTCATAGAGTAATGGAAGGAGTATTTATGGCAGGTAACACAGGAAGCCGTGGCTTTGCATCTATGGACGAGGACAAGCAGCGCGAGATTGCTAGCAAGGGCGGGCGGGCAAGCGGAGGCAATTTTGCCAACGATCCGGCACGCGCTAGCCGCGCCGGCCGAAAAGGTGCAGAAGCACAGCCTACCGAAGCCAAGCGCCGCGGTGGACAGCACAGTCACCGTAACGATTAATCATGCTATTGTCTGCGAAGGGCTAAGGAGTCGCAGGTGGGGTTCCTTTTGGTAGCTACTGCATCAGCAGCCAAAAGTACATCCACGCTCGTCTGCCCCTAGAGTTAGAGTGAGTACTGAGGGTTTTGCGGCCTAGTTACTGAAGCGTGGCGTAGTGGATGCCGGTGGATTTGCCGGTTGCTCCATAGTACATAAACCAGGTGCCGTTAATTTTGGCAGTTGTTGGGTCGCCCGGAGGCTGGCCCATGTAGTTGTCGCCAACTTTTTTGGCTTCGCCCGCAAAGGCAAGTTCTGCCTCGGCAAAGGTTGTGCCGTCGAAGTTGAAAGAGTAGACGCCGGTGTAAGATGTAGCAAATACACGGTAGCCGTCGTCAAACTTTACTACGTCGGGACCGTCTAGTTGTCCGGCGAGCGTGGTATTGCGACTGTCTACGGCGATGCCTTTTTGCGTAAAGGAGAGGCCGTCCGCTGAAGTTGCCCACATGAGCACCTGCGTTGTCTGGTTGGGCGTATTAGTGGCGTAGCGTTCGTTGATCGTTCCCCGATATACCATGATAAATGTGCCGTCATCTTTTAGTGCTACGCTAGGAGCTGCTACGTTGTCGAACGTCAGGCTGGCGTCGTTTGATGTGTCAACGCGCGTGCCGGACTCGTCTGTAAAGCTCAGCCCGTCACTCGAAATAGCGCTTTTTATTACGCCCGCGGTCTGGTAATACATTCGGTAGCGGCCGTCGGCAAGCTTAACTATCTCCGGGAAAGTAGCCATAGTTTTGCGAGTGCCTGAATCTTGCTTCCAGGTTTTGCCGTCGCTGGAGGTTGCTGAGTACACCTCAAAATTATGCCCCTTTACCTCTGGTTGGATGGCATAGTACAAACGCCAGGTCGTGTCGTTTACTTGCACGATGTCGGCATCTGCGTACGTGCCCTCTATAGCAAAGCCGCCTTTGGTCCAGACGGCTTTGCTGGTTGTTTCTTCGTTTTTATTTGAGCTGGCAGCTGGGTCATCCTTTTTTGAGGATTGCATAACTTTGTAGCCTGCAAATCCAGTCACGCCCAGCACGGCGACAATTAACAGGATCGCCAGCAGATGGACAACTCCGTCTTCGTTGTATTGCTTTTTCATGTACCCCCTAAAGTTGCTATTTAAATCTAGTGTAGGGCCAAATGTCACAGCGTGCAATAACCGTAAGTGTGATATTTAATGTTTTGTTATTTTAGCCGGCGGACACGAGGCTCACTACGTAGGAAGGCGTGTGAGCTGTCGTAAATGGAATTTTTCAATAATGTTGAGGATCATACTTTTATAGGTGGGTGTGGTTGCGTAGGCCATTTTGCCGTTTAGTAAGCCATTGAGGTACTTGCTGTCGTCATGCGGATAGCGTGTCGCATCTTTGTACCAAGGGTCGCTCGATATATCTGCAATGTAGGCTTGAACGCTCTCTAGAAGGCTATCGAAAGCCCTGAAACGAGCATTAATGGTATAGGGGTCCCCTCGGCCAGCGTATTCTGAAGTGCGAATGGGAGGTGTGGCTTTGCCTTCGCCCCAGTACTTCATGCCAAAAAGATTGTTGTACCGCCATGCCAGGCTTGACGATCCCCATCCTGTTTCGAGTATAGCTTGCGCAAGCATGACTCTGGGGTTGATGCCGTGCATCTCGGGATCCGCTTGCATAACTGCTAAGGCGACTTTTGACAAGAACTCTTTTTTGCCGTCAGGCAGGGGGAGTGAGTCGACGATTTTGCTCTGTTCGGTTGTGAGCTGCAAGACTGTGCGTTCGTTGGGCGGCAAAGTGCGGGGCAGGCGTGGCAATAAGATAGAGGCAGGGTTATGTTGCGATATTCGATTTGGTGCCGATTGCTTAGGAGCGGGCGGACAAGCTACATCAGTGCGAGAGGGGCTGCTATTGTAGCCCAGCGGTACCTGAGGTAAGGACGGGTTATCTGCGGCCGTGGCACACATATCAGATGCCGTTCGTTCTTGAGGTGCCGACGAGCCAGCGAGGCTTATGGCCGCAAGCATTATGCATGTGGCCACTCTAGCGTGTAGGGTGTGGCGTTCACCTGTTGGTGGAGCGGCGTTGAAGTATTGTCTGTCCATAGTCGATAAAACAATCCCTGTGTATTTGATCAGGTCTTTCCGACATAGGCTACAGTGCCGGCGAGCTATGGGCGGTAAATTATCTTACAGATATTGGCGGATTGCAGTAGCAAGAGTCGGGCGCCAGTCTTGTAGGGAGTATTTAGTAGCTGGGTAAATTCGAAATACCAACTTCGTCATAAAAGCACCGCTGTTCCGATCCGCTGCTACCATGGCTACTCAAAGTGTGGTTCGGCTGCAACCTTTTTACATTATTCAAGAGTGGCGCAGGGCATACTGGAAGAGCATAAATAGGGAGTGGGAGATGGCAGACGTCGATAGAGACCGACACGAAGGTAAGAACGGCAACGCGGCAAAAGGGATAGCGATCGCCGCGTTGATAATCGCGGTGGCTGCGTTCTTCTGGGCTATTAAAGCGGACAACGGGGCCGGGGATGCGATGGAGAAAGCCGAGAGTGGGCAAGTCACTCAGTAGTTTGTTCTGCGGCATGCGCTCTTCTTATTAGTTGATAGCTGTAAGGGCGCTAAAGACGACAATGTTGCTGTCATAGTCGCCGATGCTGGGGTTGAAAGCGCCGCCACATGTAATTAGGGTTAGGGTAGGCCGGCGGGTAGCGCCATACACCTCTTTTGTTGGGAAAAGACTCTTTTTGTATGTTTGGATCTTGTAGACAGTAAAGATCGCAACTCTGCCATCCGCACGTGTAACTCGAACTGTATCTCCCTTCTTTAGAGCGCCTAGCTTAAAGAAGATGGCCGGCCCTGCGTCAGCGTAATCGACATGGCCTTCTATGATAGATGAGCCAAATTGGCCGGGTGCAGGTGAGTTTTCGTACCAAGCAGCTTTGTTGTAGTCGGACTGCGACGGCATGCCGATCGACCCGTCCTCGTTTTTTCCGATCGCTATTATATTTGATTCTACGTCGATTGCGGGTATGCGTATGTAGGTAGGTCTGGAAAAAGGAAGTACAAGGCGGTCGTCAATGTCGCCCTGCATGCTGGGGACGGCGTGTGGTTGGTTCGCAGGCGGCGTCGGCGGCGCCTGCTGACTGCTTGCGAAAAGCGTAGCGCAGACCGATCCAGCGGCGACAAGCAAAATAGCGAGCACCAGGGAGATATTCTCCTGGTGCTTGCTGATCTTGCCAAGCAAAACTTGCATGCCCCTAAGCTGCTATTAACTCTTACGGCCGACTAGTCCACGGACTGCCACAGCTGCGCCAGTGAATAGAGCCGTCACGCCCGCCACTGCCAAACCTACATTTTCCGTGCCCGACGTAGATCCGCCGCCTGCACCTGCGCCGCCGACAGGCACGGTGTTCAGCTCGCCGCATGCTGCAGGCATGGTTGTTTCGCTTGGCAGTTTTGGATCGAGGTCACTTTTTGCGGTGCCATCGTACTTTCCCCTGTCGCCGCCCAGTTCAGAAATACCGTGCTGTACGACAACTCCATTTCCTAACGTAGAGAGGTCAACACCGGCCGGAGCCGTGAAGGTGCGTTGGTAGGTTACCGTCCCGTCTTGATTCGCTGTGGGGAAGCGATCTACGGCAAGGGCGCTACTGGCGCTTACATCACCCTGGGTGGTCAAGGAGATGCCGATCTTGCCATAAGATGGTTCACCCTCCGTTGTCACAATCAGACCATCTTTATTTTTGTCGGCGTTTTGATCAGGGCAAGCGCCTTTGCCTCCGATGCGTATGTGTTGTGCGTGAGGAAGATTTGGAGATGCGCCGGTCGTATTAAGCGTTACAGTAAGCTGATTGCCGCTAACTTCGACAGTCGCTGTGCCAGTGGTGTCTGAGCCGTTGAGCTCATGAAGATTAGCCTGGTATACTGTTGCGCCAGACTGTGCAAAAGCCGTGCCGCCGCCCAACGCGACAACGCTCAGTAGCGCGATCCCCAGTGTAGCGATTTTTGTAATGCTCATTCCGAACCTCCCAATTTCTCATAAATGATATTATTGTCTGTTTGCTTTTCACTTCTACCGTACGACAAAAGCCATCTGGCGGGCTATTAAATAGCTAACCGGAGCATCACCAAAGAATGTTAAATAGCATGTTGTAAAAGAAGCATCTTAAACCAAGCGCTTTTTCGGTATACTTAATGTAAGAACGAGGAGGGTATGGCCGAAGAAAAGGCTTCTACAGGTTTGCAGGCGTCGGATTACGTGCACTTGCACAATCATACGCAATATTCTTTGCTGGATGGTTTGACCAAGGTTCCGGCCCTTGTTGAGTACGTCAAAGAGGCGGGCATGGTAGCCGTGGCTCAGACTGACCACGGCACGCTCAGCGGCAATATTGAATTTTACAAGGCAGCGACAGAGAAGGGCATCAAGCCCATCTTGGGCATGGAGACATACGTGGCGGCGCGGACTATCGCCGACAAAGAGCCGGGCAAGGACAAGGTATACCACCACCTTATTTTGCTGGCCATGAATGACGAAGGTTACCGAAACCTCATGCAACTTTCCACCATCGCCAACCTGGAAGGTGTTTACTACAAACCGCGCGTTGACCATGTGCTTCTCGAGAAATACAACGAGGGCCTAATAGTTCTAAGCGGCTGTATCGGTGGTGAGGTAGGTGATGCGATCCGCCAAGGGCAATACGACCAGGCGAAAGAGACCGCTCAGTGGTACAAAAAAGTATTTGGTGACCGCTATTACATCGAAGTGCAAGACCACGGCCACCCCGAGCATCCCAGCAAGTGGGACGAGCAGGTGCGGGTAAACGAGCAGTTGCTTAAGCTCGCCCGTGAACTGGATATTCCGCCCGTTGTCACCTGTGACGCGCACTATTTAGGGCACGAAGATCAGCAAGCGCACGAGATTTTGCTTTGCGTGCAGACTGGCTCTTTCCT
>DATDBJ010000002.1:0-6449 GCA_036524895.1 Saccharimonadales bacterium (SeqCode) | reverse complement strand
AGGGGCCTAACCAATCGGCGGAGTGGGGCAACCAAATCCGCTCTTATGTCCTGCACCCCTACAAGCAAGTAAAAGATTTTCGAACCAAATATGAGACTTCGGATGCCGAGGGTGTTTTAGGAGGCAATCTTACCCCTCTGATCGACGCCTATCTGGACTATTCGCTGGGCAAGTAGGGTTACCTGACCTGCGGCCAGTTTGGTATAATAAGACTACATGATTTTGTTGGACAGGGTAACAAAGGTGTATGGGAAGATAGCGACTCCGGCGCTCGACCGAGTTAATTTGCATGTCGAGCCTAAGGAATTCGTGATCGTAGTGGGACAGAGCGGCGCCGGTAAATCTACGCTGCTAAAACTCCTCACGCGCGAGGAACGTCCAACCAGCGGTAAAATTATCGTCGGCGGCATAGATTACGATAAGTTAAGGGACAAAGATATCCCTATGTTGCGCCGCAAAATCGGCGTGGTCTTTCAGGATTTCAAATTACTACCCAACCGTACCGTTTTTGAAAACGTGGCTTTTGCGCTGGAGATTGTAGGCGCAACCAACCACGAAATTAAGGCTACCGTGCCGAGGGTGCTCGATATTGTCAATTTGCGCGGCAAAGAGAACCGCTTGCCGATGGAGCTGTCCGGTGGTGAGCGCCAGCGCGTCGCCATTGCGCGTGCCATCGTGCGCCAGCCCAAGATTTTAATTGCCGATGAGCCTACCGGTAATCTCGATCCCAAGCACGCCTGGGATGTTATAAAAGTGCTCGAAAAAATCAACCACTTCGGCACCACCGTACTTTTGACCACTCACAATCAGGAGATCGTCAACAAACTGAAGCGCCGGGTGGTAACCATCCAACATGGCCAAATAGTAGGCGACAGGGATAAGGCCGAATACAAATTATGAACCGAGATTTGGTTACGCTAACCCGCATAATTAACACGGGTGCTATAAATTTTGTCCGTAATGCATGGCTGGCTATTGCCGCTATGGCCGTGATGATTATCACGTTAACCATTGTGCTTTTTTCGGTTATAACGAACGCGACATTTTCTAACACTATCGCGCAGATTACCGAGAGAATAGATGTTTCGGTATACCTGAAGGACTCGACAGACAAACCCGCAGGCGAGCAGTTTGCTAAGCAGTTAGATGGGTTGCCCAACGTTAAGAGCGTGGCGTACCTCTCAAAAGATGAAGCTTTGGCGCGCTACCGCGAACAGAACGCCGATAACCCGGCCTTGTTAAGTGCGATCAACGAAACCGATAACCCCCTGCCGGCTACAATTCAGATCAAGCCGGTGGACCTGGATAAAGTTCAGGACATACGCGACTTCTTAAGTAAGCCGGAAAACCAAAAGCTGTGGGAGGATGTCTCTTACCGCGACGACCGCAAAGAGGCGATCGATAAGATCGCGCATGCCACAAACCTTTTGCGCCGCGCTGGTGTTGTGGCGGTACTGGTCTTTGCTTTTATATCGATGTTAATTATCTTTAATACTATACAAATGGCTATCTTTAACCGCCGTGACGAGCTGACCATCATGCGACTACTTGGCGCCAGCACTTGGTACATCCGTGGTCCCTTTGTGGTGGAGACGGTTATTTACGGCATAATTTCGGCGATAGTATCGATTGTCATCATCAACTCTTTGTTTGTGGCAGCCAGCTCAGCTCTGCAGGCGACTAGCTTGGGTCTGCTTGACATCAACTATTCAGCCGAGTACTTCCGTGCTAATTTTTGGTGGCTTTTGACCATTCAGCTTGTGCTTGGTATATTGATAGGTGCCGTATCTTCCATAATAGCGACCAGGCGGTATCTAAAATTTAAAACGAGCTAAAATAATAGAACAATTCACATGCCATATGCCCTAAAAGGCAGGCGCGTGGATTGCCAACATGGGGGAAGTGGTGCTATGATTAAGGCACTAATGGTTTAAGGGCCATGAAACAAAAATCCACAAAAAAACACAACAGATTAGAACGTTTGAGCAAGCTGAAGAGCCTGCTTCTTCTGGCGATATCTTTTTTGTTGGTGGCCGGTGCAACATATATTCCTAATGCACGGGCCAGTACAATTGATCAAGAAATTCAAGCGCTCAAGGCCCAAAACGCCCAGAACCAGGCGGCGGTTGCTGATTTATCACAAACAGCCACAAGCTATCAAAACGCTATCGCCCAGCTGGAGGCGCAAATTGGCCACTTACGATCCCAGATTAACGATAGCATAGCCAAACAAGCTGAGCTACAGGCCAAGATAGAAGAAGGCGAGCGCGAACTTCAGCGCCAACGCGACCTTTTGGGCGAGGATATTAAGGCTATCTATACCGATGGCAACATATCTACCATCGAGATATTGGCAACCAGTAAAGACCTGAGCGAATTTATCGACAAAGAGACATACCGGAATGCGGTTCAGCAAAAAATTCAGGATACTTTGAAAAAGATAACCAAGCTGCAAGCCGAACTTAAGACGCAAAAAGAGGAAGTAGAGCAGCTTATCGAGCAGCAAAAAGAGCAGCAAGCTTCTCTTAGTGCTAATCGGGCAGAGCAGAATCGTATGCTAGCCCTCAATAAACAGCAGCAAGCAGAATTCAATAAAAAGACCAGCGCCAACCAGGCGAGAATAGATGAACTCATCGCTCAGCAGCGTCGCGCCAACGAAGGTGCTAAGGGCGGTTACTACTTTATCCGTGTCCCGGGCAGTGTCGGCGCGCATGATGTAACAGTAGACGACTACCCTTATAAAGATGCTGGCTTCAGTATGCAGCTCGGCCCTTGCTCGCACTCCGACAGCTATCCGGACTATCCTGATCAGTGGGGGTATTGTACTCGTCAATGCGTATCATACACAGCATGGGCGGTAGAGCGCTCCGGCCGCACCGCTCCTAAGTATTACGGAAGTGCAAAGAATTGGATATACGCGGCGCCTGCCTCCTGGGTGCACCGCGACCCTCAGCCTGGTGATGTGGCAATCACGACTGCCGGAACCTGGGGTCACGCTATGTACGTAGAGCAGGTAGACGGAGACAGAATTTACGTCTCGCAGTACAACCAGCAATTAACTGGTCAGTACTCAACCCAATGGCGCACCTTTAGGTAAGTGGTGCAGATTGAGAAAAATCGTTGCGGCATGCATTGCCGCCTGCGGTATAATTGGGAACATAACCGAAGAAGAGGGGCAACGTGCACGCAGAATCTGGTAACACCCGCGGCAGTAAACTCAAGCAATTAGTAACATCAGGGGCAAAGATCGCTGGCGTTGTTGCTGTGGTGATCGTAATATTTATCGCCGGGGTAGGTTTTGGTAACGGTTCGATACGCTTGGGCCAATTTCATAACACGCAAAATAAAGATTTGCCCGCCGACCTGGATTACTCTAGCGTAGAGAGTCTCTACGATGCGCTTAAGGCAAACTATGATGGCGACCTAGACGCCCAGAAGCTTTTGGACGGCCTTAAGGCCGGTTTGGCCGAAGCCAGCGGCGACCCTTACACCGTATACTTTAATGCCAAGGACGCTGAAGAATTTAGCAAGCAGCTGAGCGGCACTTTTAGCGGTGTCGGAGCTGAGCTGGGACAGGATGCTAACGGAAACTTAATTATCGTCTCGCCCATAGCTGGTTTTCCGGCCGCGAAAGCCGGCCTACGTCCGCAGGATGTAATCATCGAAATCGATGGTAAAAGCGCTTCTGGCCTCAATACTGCTGAAGCGGTCAGCAAGATTCGCGGGCCAAAGGGAACGAAGGTGACGCTACGCATCTTGCGCGACCGAAAAGAAGACCTTAGCTTTACCATTACCCGCGAGAATATCACAATTCCAAGCGTGGAGTATGAGATTTTAGATGGTAACGTCGGATACCTCCAGATTACCCAGTTTAACGAAGAAACTGTAAGCTTGGCCGAAGAGGCTGCTAAAGCGTTTAAGAGTAAGCAAGTCAAAGGTGTGGTCGTCGACTTGCGTGGCAACCCCGGCGGTTTGCTCAACGCGGCAGTAGAAGTATCCAGCTTATGGCTGCCAAAAGATAAGACTGTGCTGCAGGAACGCCGCGGCGACTTAGTGGTTTCTACTGAGCGGTCGAATGGCAATAACATCCTGCAGGGCGTGCCCACGGCCATACTTATAGACGAGGGCAGCGCTAGCGCGTCCGAGATCATGGCTGGTGCGCTCAAGGATAATGATGCAGCCACTCTGTTTGGAGTAAAAAGCTACGGTAAGGGTAGCGTGCAGCAGATCCAGGACCTACCAGGAGGCAGCGAGCTAAAGGTGACAATTGCCCGCTGGTATCGTCCAAACGGCCAGAATATAGATAAAACAGGCATTAGTCCGGATACCGAAGTTAAAATGACAGAGGATGATTTTAAGAATAAGCTTGACCCCCAAAAGGACGCAGCAATCAACTTTATTAAAAAATAGTAGTAACAGATCGCGATTACGCTTGTCAGGGAGCGGCATATAGGTTACTATTTTACGAGTAAATACAGAGGCAAAGTCAGTCGTGGCTAAAACGACAAAGTATATTTTTGTTACTGGCGGTGTGCTTTCCGGATTGGGGAAGGGTATTACGGCCGCCTCAATCGCCAATCTCTTAAAAGCCCGTGGCTACCGTGTTAACCTCCAGAAATGCGACCCTTATCTTAATGTAGACGCCGGCACACTCAACCCTCGTGAGCATGGCGAATGTTTTGTTACTAAAGACGGGGCAGAGACAGACCTCGACCTTGGCCACTACGAGCGTTTTATAGATGAAGAATTAACCAGTGCTAGCTCTGTAATGAGCGGCCGTGTTTTACTGCGTGTCATCCAGGACGAGCGGGCGGGCAAATATCAGGGAGAAGATGTACAGATTGTGCCGCACCTGACTGCTGCAATTCAGGACTTTATTTTAGCTGCCGGCAAAGGTTTTGACGTGCACATCGTAGAAATTGGTGGTACTGTGGGCGACATAGAAAGCCTCAGCTTCCTAGAGGCCATCCGGGAGCTGGGCATACGGGTAGGGCTGGAAAACTGCGCTTATGTACACGTTGTGTATATGCCATATTTGGGAGCGAGCAAGGAAACCAAAACCAAACCAGCCCAGAATTCGGTGCGCGACTTGCGTGGTCTGGGTATTGCGCCAAATGTATTGGTTTGCCGTAGTGAAGAGCCTGCGACACAGAATGTTAAGGGCAAATTAAGCCTATTCACCGGAGTTAGCCAAGACGCGATTGCACTGCTGCCAAATGCCAAAAGCATCTACCAAGTGCCGCTCACTCTTGAAGAAACTGGTATAGCAGGCGTCATCTGCAAAGAGCTGGGTCTGGAAGATAAAAAACCCGATCTGACTAACTGGAAAGCGATGGTAGAAAACGCCCTGGACGACCATAAACGTCACGTCGCCGTTGGCGTTGTCGCGAAGTATATGGATAACCAAGACACATATATGTCGGTCTTTGAGGCGCTCCGTGCAGCCGCATGGGCCAACGATACGCGAATAGACATTAACTGGATTGATGCTGAGGCACTCGCCAGCGTAGATGACGTTACTGTTGCTCTTAGGGGCATAGATGGCATTGTAGTCCCCGGTGGCTTTGGCACGCGTGGGTTAGAGGGCAAGATCGCCGCAGCGCAGTACGCGCTTAAGCACAAGCTGCCATACCTAGGTCTATGCCTGGGACTTCAGATGGGCGTTATCGCTGCTGCGCGTAATGCCGGCATCGAAGCCACCACGGAAGAATTGGACGCCACATCGGCCCATCGGGTCATTCACACTATGGCCGACCAAAAGGGCAAAGAAAACACCGGCGGCACGATGCGTCTGGGCGACTACCCATGCGTACTGGCCAAGGGCAGTAAAGCAAGGGAAGTTTACGGCGAGGACGAGATTATCGAGCGGCACCGTCACCGCTATGAGTGCAACAACGATTACCGCGATCAATACGAGAAGTGGGGCATCCGTGCAGTTGGCCTTAGTCCGGATGGCCATTTAGTAGAGATTATAGAGGGCATTGACCACCCGTTTTTTATGGCCAGTCAATTCCATCCGGAGTTTAAGTCACGGCCTAACCGCGCACACCCTATGTTTAAGGGCTTCGTAGCCAGTTTATTGCAAAAGTAACAGAAGTAAGGTAGCTTAAGCTATATGGAACCAGGTTCTGCCACATCTGCAAAAATCTCTAAAAAGATTCTATTCGTAGAAGACGATGACGCTTTAGCTGGCGTATATCTTGTCCGCCTTCAAGCCGAAGGATTTGATGTTAAGCGAGTAGCCAATGGCGAAGAAGCCCTGGCTGCCGTCACCAAATACAAGCCAGACATGGTGCTTTTGGACGTTATGATGCCTAAAGTCAGCGGCTTTGATGTTCTCGACATCCTTCGCAACACCCCGGAAACCGCAAACCTCAAGGTTGTCATGCTAACCGCCCTAAGTCAGGACGCCGACAAAAAGCGCGCCCAAGAACTCGGCGTAGATGATT
>DATDBJ010000001.1:0-6695 GCA_036524895.1 Saccharimonadales bacterium (SeqCode) | reverse complement strand
ATATATACCACCGGCCTTACGCTGGATGAGTAACGAGGAGCAAAAATGGGCAAGATTAAAGTTGCAATTGTAGGCGTAGGCAACTGCGCATCGTCGCTGGTGCAGGGGATTCATTATTATAAGGACGCGCGGGATGACGAGTTCGTGCCGGGCGTTATGCATGTCAACTTTGGCGGCTACCACATCCGCGACATTGAGGTAGTGGCGGCATTCGACGTCAACAGCAACAAGGTAGGCAAGGACGTAGCCGAGGCTATCTATGCCGCGCCCAACAATACCGCCATATTTGCCGAGGTGCCTAAAATGGGCGTAGTGGTCAGCCGCGGTCCGCGCCTGGATGGCGTGAACAAATATACCGCCAGTCTCGTGCCGGTAGACGACGGACAAAAAGTTGCCGACGTAGTGAAAGTGCTAGAAGACAGCGGCGCCGAAGTAGTCATAAACTACCTACCAGTAGGCTCGCAAGAAGCCACCGAGTTTTATGCCAAGGCCGCAATCGCCGCCGGGTGCGGGTTCGTAAACTGCATCCCGGTATTCATAGCCTCCAACCCAGCCTGGGCTAAAAAATTTGAGGAGGCCGGCCTGCCGGTTATCGGCGACGACATCAAGGCACAAGTAGGCGCGACCATCACACACCGCACGCTCGTCAACCTCTTCTTAGACCGCGGCATGAAGATTGAGCGAACCTACCAACTCAACACCGGCGGCAACACCGATTTTCTCAACATGCTGGAGCGAGAGCGGCTGACCCACAAAAAGATCAGCAAAACAGAAGCCGTACAGTCACAAATTGAGGCGCGCGGGCAGAGCATCGACCCCGACGACATACACGTCGGCCCCAGCGACTACGTGCCGTGGCAAAAAGATAACAAAATCTGCTTCTTACGCATAGAAAGCAAACACTTTGGCGGCGTACCCATGAACCTGGAGTTACGCCTCAGCGTAGAGGATTCGCCCAACAGTGCAGGCGTGGCCATCGACTCCATCCGCTGCCTCAAACTCGCTCTGGACAACGGCCTAAAAGGCGCAATAATCGAGCCGGCCGCGTATTTCCAAAAACACCCGCCACAGCAAATAGAAGACCGCACCGCCCGCGAGCTGGTCGAAAAATTCATCCAAAAGTACGGCAAAAAAGCTACCGGCTCAGCAAAACCCAAAAAATTGGCTGCCAAATAAAACAGCCTTACAGATGGTGTTCGTAAGAGGTCGCTAGCTTTTGGCGCTCATTAAACCGCGCAATCGCCAACTCGATAAGGCGCGTTATAAGATCTATATATGTCAGCCCGGACGCCTCCCAGAGTTTAGGATACATGCTTATTTTAGTAAAACCGGGAATGGTGTTGATCTCGTTGACTAAAATCTTTCCGTCCTGGCAAGCAAACATGTCAACCCGGGCCATGCCCGCGCAGGCCAGCACCTTAAAAGCCTCTACAGCTACGAGGTGGGCGCGCTCGGCGACATCGTCGGTAATCTTGGCAGGTATTTCCAAATAAGCCCCATCGTCATCAACGTACTTGGCCTTGTAACTATAAAAATCCGCAGAGCGGGGGACGATGCGCCCGATAAGCGAAGCTTCGGGCGCATCATTACCCAAAACTGCGCACTCGATCTCGTCGCCAACTACGGCTTTTTCGAGAAGTATCTTGGCGTCAAAACGGAACGCTTCGTCGATTGCCGCCTGCAAATCCTCCTTTTTGGAGACCTTACTAACGCCAACAGAGGAGCCCATATTAGCCGGCTTCACAAAAAGAGGCAGCCCTAAGCGCTCAATTACGCCAGCCTCGTCAAACGGCGCCCGCTCGGCAAGTGACATGCTTATAAAATCCGTCACGTCAATGTGCGCATCGCGCAACAAACGCTTCATCACGTCTTTGTCCATGCCGATAGCCGAACCCAAAATGCCAGCACCCACGTACGGCATATTGGCCAGCTCCAAAAGCCCCTGTGCCGAGCCATCCTCGCCCATAGTACCGTGCAATACCGGAAAAACAACATCGACGGCTATCGGCTCGCCCGTTTGAATTGCAATCAACTCTCGCCTGGAATTTCCGGGAAGCAGCACAACATTTGCGCCATCAAAAGGCGATGCCATCGAATCGGCAAGGTGCCACTGGCCGCTTTTGTCGATGCCAATCAGGACTGGCTCAAACCGCTCTTTATCCATGGCCTGCGTTACATTTTTTGCCGACTGGATGGAGACTTCGTGCTCGGCAGACTTGCCGCCGAACAAAACTCCTACCCGCATCTTATGTTTTGCGCGCGTATCTTTATGCATTATCCCAGTATAGCTTAAATCGGACGCTCTTTGAGGCCGATAAGCCAGCCGATATACGTCGAGAGGAGGTGGATCAAGAACCAAAGTGCGATAAGCCAAGCATATTGCCATATGGTTAGAGCGACAAGCGGAGCGGTGAGGAGAGATGCACCAATGATGTAGTCGAGCTGATCCCACGGGAACCAGCCGTGACCGGGTGCGGTGCCGCGCTGCCGCTTAAAGAAGCTTTCTATAGCGTCGCCGCCCAAGGCACCGATTGCGAAAAGCGGCCCCATAATAAGCGTGGGCAAATTGACGTAATCTACTTGCGCCGTCAGCCACTCGGCCCAGGCGAAATTCTGGACAGCCAGCTGCTGCAGCCATAGAGTAATCGTGGCGATAATAATGCCGGCGATAAACCCTCGCCACGTTTTGTGTGCACCAAACACGCGTTTGCCGCGATACTTCATGCCAAGATCCATGGGCGTGTCGTACTTTTGCAGCCACGATACTTTAGCGAGCGGGATGGGGATCATGTTAGCTAAAGCAGCGGGCAGAAAAAACCACAGGGCAAAAAGTATGTCGTTAAGCATGCCGCCTCCTACGGATACGATTTAACTTGGGATATAATACGCCGCGTAGCCCCGGCATACCTACCGTATGTTTAGCGCTAGCGAGTAGCTTGACGAGCGTTGCCCGCGTCGGCGCAACCTCTACAATACTGTACGTCCTGCCCCAGCCGTGCCAGCCGTGCGCGTCACTGCTGGCGGCGCCCGCAACGCCATGCGCCGTCGCCCAAGCTTTGACGGCCTTGCTCTTATTTTGAAACACCGCGCGGCCGTTATTGGTTTCTATGATATCTACGTCTTTGGAAATAGTGTCGAGGGTTTCTAGCGCAACACCTTTGCGTACTGTCTCGAAAGGATGCGGCACGTACACCAACCCGCCTTGCCGCTTGATGGCGGCGACCGTGTCGGCAGCGCTCATGCCAGCTTTAACAACGTTCGTAAGATACAGGCCGATAATTTCGCCGTCCAGCGTCGTAATCTCTTCGCCCACGATAATGCGGTCGCCCAGTTTCTCGTGCAACTTCTGCGCAAACGAGATGGTGTTATGATCTGTCACGGCAACGCAGTCCAGCTTCCCGGCTTGCAATATTTTGCGGTAATTCGCCTCTGTTAGTGAGCCGTCGGCCGAAGCAATAGAGTGCGTGTGCAGATCTATTTTCATTAACTTAAAGCCTTGCTAATCCGAGCCAGTCGCTGCAGGGCAGTATACGCAGACAGGACGGCGATAGCGGTGACAATCCACACCAGGTAACCGCTCAGTAAACCGGCCACCAACAGCGCCATGCGAATCTCGAAGGGCAGCAAACCGTCGGCAAAAAGCTTATTAAGGACAGGGTAGGGCAGCTTTTTGCCGCTGGCCGCGATCACGGCCTCGCCCTTAGCCTTAACATAGCTGACGCAGATGGAAGCTCCGCAAGCCGCAACCGCCCACGTTGCATGCACCGGGTTGTCACTCAGGGCCAAACTGTAAGCAACGCCTGTATATAAGAGAACTTCTTTCATGCGGTCAGTGGAGGCATCCAAAAAACCGCCGTTATTAGTAACCCTGTCCTGCAAGCGGGCGAGCTCACCGTCCAGCGTGTCGAACAAGCCAAAAATGATCAGCAAAATACCCGCAACAATCCAATAATCTGCCACAATCAGGAGGGCGATAGGGACGTGCATAACCAAACCAAACATCGTTACCGCATTGGGGTGCAGTTTGCCGCCCGTGGCTTTATCCAGCCCGCGCGCAACCGCACGCATAAAACGTCGTACCGCCTGGCGAATGGCGTCAATTGCTCTCTTCATGGCTTTTATTGTAACATCTGCACCGCCGCGCCAATATATGCTACAGTAAAAACATGAGCAGATTGAGGATCAGATGGCTTTGGGTCGTAATAGGTGTGGAGGTTCTGGCTATCGCCGGCCTTTTGGTGTGGGCGCTGGCTTTCCGCAGCCCGGAAAAACAGCCCGTGCAGTCGCCGCAAACCAAGCAAAATGAAAAATCGGAAGATAAAGCTCCAAAAATTGAACTAGTCAAAGTGGCGACCGGCCTGTCTGAGCCGACAGCTATTGCGGCCACGGCGGACACAAACGACAAACGGCTATTCGTTGCCGAACAGGGCGGGACAATCCAGACCGTCAAAGCAGACGGCACGCTCGAAACGACCCCGTTTTTAGATATAAAGAGCAAGATAAAATCAGGCGGGGAAATGGGCCTGCTCGGACTAGCCTTCCACCCGAAAGTGGCCGATAACAATTACTTCTTCGTTAATTACACCGACAAAAACCAGAATACAATTGTCGCGCGCTACAGTATCGCCAAAAGCACCGGACGGGCCGACCCCAAAAGCGAAAAAGTACTGCTAAAGATTAAGCAGCCCTACACAAACCACAATGGCGGCAGCTTAGCATTCGGCCCGGACGGCTACCTGTATATCGGCATGGGCGACGGCGGCAGCGGCGGTGACCCGGAAAATCGTACCCAGGATAAAAACGACTTGCTCGGCAAAATTCTACGCATTAATGTGGATGGTGATAGTTACACCACCCCCAGCAACAACCCCTTCGCGCAGGGAGGCGGCAAGCCCGAAATATGGGCACTTGGTTTGCGCAACCCCTGGCGTTTTAGCTTCGACATCAAAACCGGCGACATGTACATCGCCGACGTAGGCCAGGGCAGCTACGAAGAAATTAATATACAGAAAACAACGAGCAAAGGCGGCATGAACTTCGGTTGGCGCTGCTATGAAGGCACGCACAAGTTCAATACCGAAGGGTGTCAGCAAGCAAGCGACTACACGCAGCCCGCAATCGAATACGACCATTCAGAAAACCGCTGCTCGGTCACAGGCGGCTATGTATACCGCGGGGCTAAATTCCCGGCGCTCACCGGCAAATATTTCTACAGCGACTATTGCGGCGGGCAAGTATACTACGCTTCCGAGTCCTCAGGCACATGGACAACAACCACTGCGGCGACTACCAGTTACAAGCCAAGCACCTTCGGGCAAGACAGCTCCGGCGAACTCTACTTGGCCGACTACGCAACCGGCACAATCTACCACATCACAGCCACCGCAAATTAGCCGAGTAGGTGTGGGCGTACCCACAGACAACGACGCCATGAAGTGCAAAAATTGACTCTGGTGGCACTTCATTGGAGCTGAAAGGTGGCAGGGTGAACGACAGGACTCGATCGCGGCCAAAGAGCAGAAACAGCAAGAAGCGCGGACCCTGGTGGCGCGCGGTGACGGCAGGGGTCTGCGTAGCTATAGCTGTTGTGTCGCTCGTTGGCGCCGTGCTTACTCGCTACGTCCAGCGCAATGTTTTGGACACCAACGGCTACCTGGCAATCATCGGGCCGCTGCCCGAGGACCCTCAAGTATCAGCTGCGCTCGCCAAATTTACGACAGAAAAAATTTTTGACGCAACGAACGCCGAGGCCAGCATAAAAGAGTTCCTGCCGCCGCGACTTGCGCCGCTCGCCAATCCGCTCGCCGAAGCACTCGAAAGGAGATTCAACCAAACCGCCAACAACTTCGTGCAGAGCGACACCTTCAACTCCATTTGGACAACGGCTAACCGTGCGCTGCAAAAAGGTGTTTTGCGCGTAGCCGAAAGCAAGGAAGGGGAGGGCAAACTGGCCGCCCTCGGCTCGCTCGACCTCAGCCGATTGGCTAGCGCAATTAAAGAGCGCATTGGGAGCGACACCGCAATAACTCCAGAACAGCAAGAAAAAGCGGCAACCATACGGGTCGACCTTAAGCAGAGAGTCGATCGGCTGCGCACCAATGTGCGTATTATCAATAACGGCGCTTACGTGCTGCCGTATCTTGCACTATCCTTCTTGGTCGCCGCGGTGGCCATCGGATATAACCGGCGGCGGGTCATCCTGGCAATCGGCATTACGATGATGATATTGGGCGTCGCTATGCTCGTAACATTTAAAGTAGCGTCGGGTGGGGTACTAGGCGACATCGCAGACGCGACGTACAAATCGGCCGCTCAGGTGATTTACGAAGCGTTTTACAACGACCTGCGCAGCCGCATTGTGCTCATCATAATTTCCGGGGCTGTAGTAGCCCTGCTTGCACTCCTGGCCGGGCCGTACCGCTGGGCGGCATGGCTGCGTAACAAATTAGCTCTACCCAAATTCAGGAATATCGCGCCATACCGCTGGCTGCTCAATATTCGCCGCGTAACGGCAAAATATGAAGTCTGGTTTGAGCTCGGTGCGGCAGTTGCGGTTATTATATGGCTGCTCGCTCTATCTTCGCTTACTCCGGCTACACTCGTTGTGATATTGAGCCTGCTCGTCGCCTTTGTTAGCCTGGCGCACATCGTAGCGCGTCCGGCCCCTGTGAATCTCAGGTAATCACCCGGGACTC